>CAUYYU010000368.1:0-2511 GCA_963577415.1 Chloroflexota bacterium | reverse complement strand
ACCGCCGCGAATCGCGCTATCTCAGCGCCCGCCTGGTAGAGGGACTCCGGCTCGATGCCCTCCTGGAACGGCCGCATCTTCTTGCCTGCCGTGACCCCGATAGTGCGCACCGAGTGGTCCGGGTTGTCCACACCTTCAAAACAGTAGACCAACGGACCGCGTATCAACGCCGTCTTGTCCTGGAAATCCGTGGCCCGTGGATCGGCCTCCTCTGGGTGCCCGTCTGGCACCCCTACACCCACTACCTGCACGATCCCGAAAACCGCGCCCTGCCCGCCTTGCTGGCTCAAGCGCAGGCCAAATCCGAACCCGTCCTTATCTGCACCGTCCGCGACGCGGTTGAGTTCTTGCAGATCGTCTAGACCGAACCTCGCCGAATCGCGGAGCCCGTCAACCTCCGCCCAAATTCCAGCCGCCTACCTCGAGCAGGCCGCGAACGCCGCGTCGCAGATTTCCAGCGTCCGGTCGACATCCTCTTCGGTGTGCGCCACCGAGATGTAGAACTTCTCATTCGGCACTACCAGCACCCCGCGCCGCAGTCGTGACCCGATCCGGTGAAGCTGATCGCAAATCCCCGGCGCCTCCAGTATGTCCAAAGCCGCCAAACCCGCCACCGAGCCAATCGGGTTGCCGCTGAACGTCCCACCCGCCCACGCGATCGTATCCGGCGGCCGCGACACGTTCCCAAACGCCTCCATGATTTCGTGCGTGCCCACAATCGCCGCCAGAAAGATGAACCCCGTCGGAATCGAGATCACCTCCGTCGTCGTCAGGAACCACGGCAGCAACGCCTGCCCGATCCCCGCCGTGAACATATGGTGCGCCCACACGATCATGCTCATCGACGTTATCCGTGTAACACGCGTTCGGTGCTCCCGGCGTCTGCGGATCGCGAATATAGAACGTCGCGTGGCCGTATCCATACGGCGATCGCACCACCCGGAACAGACTCGCCAGCGTCGTCGCCGGTCCTTCGTCCCCGTCCCTCAGCACCAATCCCGGATTCTCCCCCATCCAGTCGAACGTAGACATCTGGCCCTCCATTCGTTCGTGGGTTCTTCTTGCCATCCAACCACACCCTTGCCGCCGCCCGCTACCTCAACCCCCGTTCCAGCTCCGCCGCCAATTCCTCCGCCGCAAACAGTCCCTCGAACCTCGCCATCACCTTCCCGTCCCCACCCACCACGAACACCCACGGCTCCGTCGGCAGCCGCCACTCCCGCGCCGTCTCCACTAGTTCCAATCGCCCCTCCGTCCGCGCCATCTCCAGGTCGTACGGCTCCACATGGATAAATCCCACCCATCCCTCATAATCCGTATGCACCCTGGCCACCACTTCCATCACCGGGCCGCACATCCGGCTCACGCAGAACGCCGGCGACGCGAACGCCACCACCAACGGTGTCCCTCTCACCAACGCCTCCGCCACCGTCTCCTCATAAAATTCGGGCACCGGCTCCGGCATCGTCATGATCTCCCCCAGGTCGCGCCCGTCCGCCACCGTCAGATTCCGGCTCCGTGGCGCCGCTTCTCCCACTCCAATCGCCATCGGCTCGGCCCGTACCTCCAGCGCCATCGTCGGATGCTCCACCACCCCCGTCCCCGGCATCGTCACCGCCAGCTCCACCCTCCAGAACCCGGCCCCATCAAAATTCATCCCATCCACCACGTATACCCCTTCCACCGCCCCGTGCAGATGCTCCCCTCCCTCCTCGTGAACGTGGTTCCCAGCTTCCGCCACTTCCCGATACACCGCCTCTCCGCCAAATCTCGGCTCCGCGCCTTCCTCTCCGATCATGAAAAATTCCACCTCCACCACCGCCCCTGATACGAACTCCATCTCCTGCGTGAACAGCGCAAACGGGAATCGATTCTTCCCCACCACGAAATCCGACGCCACCGCCAGCGCCACCACCTCCGTCGCCTTCGTTTCCACCACCGCTCCGCCCCCCGCCCCACACCCCGCCAGTACCACCAGCGCAACCAGCACCAGCGCCATAGGCCCCGACGCTCTCACCGCCATCCTCCTGTCCGCCCTGAACCCAAAAATAGACCGGCTATGCCGACGCCGGCACGATCGTCGCCTTACCACATTCCATCGCCGTCGCGCTCGCGATCGCCGCCGCCACCCCCTCCTCCGACAGCGGGAATTCCCGTTGCATCCGCGACCAGTCGTAGTCGTCCTGAATCGTGTGCAAGATGCCCATCGCCTGATCGATCTCGTCCGGGGTGAACGCCCAGCTTCCCAGCAGTTGCACTTCCTTCGCGCAGATCCGATGCCAGCTGGTCTCGATGCTGCCCGAGTCCGTGAACTGCCCCATTTCCACGAAAGTCCCACCGTCCCGCAGCATCTCTATCCCCTCCGGCCCCGCCTGCGGGCTGCCGCTGCAATCCATCACCAGGTCCGCCCCATATCCGCCCACCACCTCCCTCACCGCCGCGATCCGTGCCTCCGGCGTTTGGTGCTCCTCGATCGAGACCGTGGCGTCGGCCCCATACAGCCGGCAGAGC
>CAUYYU010000367.1:0-2515 GCA_963577415.1 Chloroflexota bacterium | reverse complement strand
GGCGGGGGTTGTTACGGACCAGGTCCAGACCGGTGCGCAAAAGAGCGGCGTCGGAGAGCTGACGCCCGTGCATCGTTTGAATCAATACTCGAGTTTCCTGATCCAGCGGAGAGCGTTCCGCCGCGGGCACGACGGTCAAATCAGTTGCCAGCTGAAGCGCGGCCATGGCCATGCCGGTACAGAGTCCGAACGAGAAAATCGAGTCGTAAATTCGATTAAATACATAGCGGGAAAACGGGCCCTGCCACCCACCCGCGAAGGAGCGGGTGAAAACGGTCAGGGATGGACGGGTGTTCCCGAACAGATTGGGGGCGTTGGCGAAGCGGAAGCCATCGCGAGCCGCGTCGAAACCGGTGGCCCCGTGGACAGTTGTAATGATGGTGCGCCGGGTGGAGGCCAGAGGGCCGGACGGGCCGACAAGACGCACACTGTAGCTAAAGCGTCCCGGCGCGGCGCGAGGGTCGAGCTTCAGGTCCCAGGTAGTTTGGACCCCGTCGATGGCGCCGCGATCGGATCGCTGCCCGGCGGCCAGATAAAGCCCAGCCGGGAGTTGCAGAACGAGTTCACTCGCCGGCGGACAGTTCCGTGGGGTGGCGGTGATAACAATTGGATCCACTAGGGACTCGCGCTCGGCGGGGTTCAGCGCATCTCGCACTCCGGCTTCGCCGTCGAGCAGGTTGTCGTTGACTACCAGTTCGGCCATGCCAGTGCAGCCTTGGATAGATGAAGTGGTCCTGTCGGAAGTTTAGCCGACCACCGGGACTAGACTGAGCCGATTCAACGGCGAACTCAACCGTTGCGCTGGTCCGCTCCATGTTCTTTCTACATTTTCTAATGCCAGAGATTGCTATATGCCTATTATTCTGAGCATCAATCCAGCCTTTACACTATCTTACTCTTGATCTTCTACAGTTTTTATATAATCTCCCAGATTTGCCATAACCGGGGGCAGCCTCGGGGCAAGGGGTATCGCCGGATTGAGCTGGCTCCAGGGCCCGGAGCCAGATGATCTACGCAGCGGCAGGAACCGCCGGACCTGGCGCAGTCACGTTGGCTCTGCCTCAACGATCGAACTCAAGTGGTCAAGGGGGGCGGCCGGGGCAAACGTGAAACAGGACTCTTCTCTCCGGTCAACGGCCTAGGCGGACGGAAAACCTGTGTCGATACTCAGGGAAGATCGAGCATCGAGTTGGGTCGAGAATGGCCAGAGGAGTGCCGCTTCCGGCCGAACGGTGGCGATGAGTGCTATCGCTGACAGGTTTAGCCAGGTACAAAGTGGGGGACTGACCAGTCCTGGAGGAAATCACGGTGAATCCCGGTCGTGAAGGGGCGGTTCGGAAGCGGGAGGCGGTGCGGTGCGCCTGTTAAGCGGAAGTTAGGGGATCCTTAAGGCCCGAGCCGGTGACCGGGATGAGGACGGTGTCGTCGGCGCTGATGATCCCATCGCGTCGAAGCTGGATGGCCGCGGCAAAGGCGACCGCCGAAGTAGGTTCGACATAAAGCCCTTCGAGTCGAGCCAGGCTTTCGGTGGACTCTCGGATTCGTTCCTCGGTTACGGCGATAGCGGTTCCTTCGCTCATTCTCAGAGCAGCCAGGATCTCGGTGATTCGCGGAGGATCGGTCACAGCCACGCCGCCGGCGATCGTCGGCGAGGACCGGAGAGTCGGAACGGAAGGGCCGTGTTGGTGGCGATTGGCGACGGGGGCGCAGTTGGCGGCCTGGGCCGCGTGCAGATGTGGCTTCCGCTCAAGGGAGGCGAGTCTCGCCAAATCGGCGATGCCCTGGGCGGCGCCAAGGAGAAGCCCGCCGTTGCCTACAGGGAAGACAATGTGAGTCGGTAGACGCCCCTTTAGTTGTTCGACAAGTTCATAGGCGAAAGTTTTCAAACTTGCCGGAAAGTACGGTGACAAATTATGGGAAGCATAAACACCATCGTCATTGATGGAAGCCTCGGCGGCGGTGGTTACGTCCTGTCGGGTGCCTGGGATCGGGACTATCGTCGCGCCGTGGGCGACAATCTGGGCGATTTTGGCGGGCGGGGCGGCTTCGGGCACGAAGATGCGGGCGGCGATACCGGCGCGGGCGGCATACGCAGCGGCGGCGGCTCCGGCGTTGCCGGAAGAGTCTTCGATGACCTCCAGCACGCCGGCGGCGGCCAGGGCGGTGAAGAGCAAAGTAGCGCCCCGGTCTTTGAAAGAGCCGGTGGGAGAAAGCTGCTCCAGCTTGGCCTGGAGCCGGGGCAAGCCACTGGCCGCGCCCCACCGGGGGAGATCAACGATGGGAGTGGCGCCTTCTCCCAGGGTGATCGGGGTGACGTCAGGAGCTATCGCCAAGAGCCGGCGATAACGCCAGAAGCCGTGGACGGCGTCATCCAGTGAATCCTGAAAGGTGGAGGCCGCGAAGGGGGTGGATTCAGAGAAATTCAGGGGCGCGGCGCAATCCGGGCAGCGCAATGTATGAACCTCGGCGGGAGCCGTGTGCTCACAGGCAGTGCAGGCGAAGCTCAGGGTCACGA
>CAUYYU010000366.1:0-2526 GCA_963577415.1 Chloroflexota bacterium | reverse complement strand
CACCGAGGTCGAGCGACTTGCCGGCCCTGGTGGATCGAATCGGCCCGCCGCTATCTCCGTTGGCGACGTAGACCCACCCGTCGAGCCCCCACACCAGGCCGTTCGCGCGGTGCTGCTCGTTGCCCCGTCCGAAGCCTTCGTAGAGCACCTCCTTTTTGTCCGCGTTGCCGTCGCCGGTGGTGTCGCGCAGGAACCAGATGTTGGGCGGCGCCACCACCAGCACCCCGTCGCGCCAGGGCAGCACTGTGTTCGCCGTCTCGAGCCCGTCCGCAAAGAGGGTCCGCTTGTCGTAGCTTCCGTCGCCATCGGTGTCGGTGAGATACGCAATCCGCGATCCGGGCTTGTCCTTGTTGTCGATCCCCATCGGGTAGTCCGCCATCTCGGCCACCCACAGGCGGCCGTCCGGACCCCAGGCCACATCGACCGGGTCCATCACGAGCGGTTCGGCCGCCACCAGTTCGACGCGAAATCCGGGACGCGGCTGCATGGAGCGCAGGGAGGCCCCCGGGCTGCGCGGTTGATTGACCTGGTCGCCCATCAAGTCGCCGAAGCTGCGCTGGTCGATGTGGTGTGGCATGATCGCGCCGGTGTCCTCGTTCTGCCAGTAGAGGTGTCCGCGCTTCACCCAGGCCCCGTTGTTGGTGCCGTCCTTTCGCACGATGGGAGCCAGCACGTTGCGCTCGCGCGGGTGCTGTTCGCCTACTCCGTCGCCCTGTCGTTTGCCGCCAAGCCCCTTCCGGGACCAGCCGGTTTTCAGCGAGTCGAACATCCAGGTCCCATAGCGCTCCGCGTTCGAGAAGATGACGTCCTGGCGCCCGTCGTCGTCGAGATCCGCAAAGCGCAGTCCCGCGTCGCCGCCCTTGGCCGTCACGATCGAGGTGCCTTCCGGCAAACCGAACGGGAGCTTCTGCCAGCGGCCCTTGGCGCGTCGATAGACGGCCGACTGCGACGCCGTCCCGACCATCAGCTCACAAATCCCATCGCGGTCGATATCGCGCAGGCGCACTCCGGCATCGGCGCCCTTGCGGAACGTGGTTACCGCGTCGAGCCCCGCCACGAGCCGTGCATCGGCCACCCAGGCTTTGCCGTCGAAGCGCCAGGCGCGGTTCACCCCGCGCGGATCGGTGGAAATTGCGGCGGCCCGTCCACTTTCATCCAGGATCCCGAAGTGCAGGCCGGGTGTGACGAGGGTAGGGAAGGGGAATTCGCGCCAGGTCCCCTTTTTCGGTTCCCAGATGCGGCTCAGCTTTGCCTTGTCGTTTCCGATCACGACATCCATGTAGCCGTCGCCGTCGATGTCGAAGACGCGCACGCCGTTGTCCCCGCCCTTCGCATTGCGCAGGGGATGCCCGACCAGCATGTGTTTTACCATGCGGTCGTGCATCTCGCGCATGTTGAGGAATTTGACCTTTTTTCCGTGCGTGCGGTCGGCATGATCGACGATCTCGACCATCTGGTCGTTGCGCATCCAGCCACCGGAGTGGAAGCACAGCGAGACCGCGCCCTGCTTGGCCACGGTGGCGTCCACGGCCGCCTTGTAGTCCGAAATGAACACCGGGTTCTGCGCGCCGAGGAGGGCCTGTCCGGTGTAATCGTTGGGATACACGAAGGGCAGCTCCCAGATCTTCCCGCCCACCACGAATGGATAGGGGTAGTTCTCGAGGTAGTTGACGAAGCCCGTCATCAGGTAGCGGGCGAAGCGTTGGGCCCCCCCGGCGTCGTCTGCGAAGAGCGCCTTGGGCACCTCCGGGTCTTCCGGCGTGAACACCAGGCCGACGCTGGTGCTCATCGACATGAAGCCTCCTCCCGGGCTGACCGCGTTCAGGATCTCGGCGTAGGCGCGCGGGCTCGGCGTGTTCTGGCCGTCCATGCAGCCGAAGCGGAAGCCCACCGACCGGTTGTTGGGAATTTTCGCCAGGAGATCCACGCAGCCCTGGTAGTCTGCGCTGGCCCGCGCGAAATCGAGCCGCTGCAGCAGCGGGCACGGGTGGCTCAGGGTGTGGGTCTCGAGCGAGACGCCCTCGCCCAGCAGCCACTGCATGTTGGGATGCGCCGGGTCGGGCCGGTTGCAGGTGATGCTGACCGGCCCGCGCTCGTCGATGATCTTGAGCCGCTCGATGATGGGAGTCAGGTAATTTCGGAAGTGCTGGCCGTCGCCCGACATGTCGTCGATCGCGAGCACCACCACCGCTTCCACCCCCTTTTCGCCGATCCACTGCGGCGTGATGAGCTTCGCCGACTCGCGGTGAAACTGCCACGGGTTGTTGGGCTCGTCGAGGTGGACCAGGCGGTTGCCGTTGGCCGCGGCCCACCCGGCGGGAAGGAGGGCCGCCAGGGACAACGCGCCGGTCAGGGCCAGCGTCAAGAGAGTCCGTTTCGCATCGATCATAGGCTTCAACAGCTAGCACCAAATGGACCCCATGACCCGGGCGGATTCAATTTGTTATCGAATATCGCCCCATGGCTGTAAATCAACGTTTTACGCATTTTCGTTCTGACCAAACCCCCGTGATTCCAAGGGTTGGA
>CAUYYU010000365.1:0-2539 GCA_963577415.1 Chloroflexota bacterium | reverse complement strand
GCTCGGCAGCGAGAACGTCTGCGCTACCGGCATTGGTTCCGAAACCCCCGTCGGCTCGATCAGCAGGTACTCAAACTTCCCCTGTCCCGCCAGCCGCAGCACCTCCACCAGCAGGTCCTCTCGCAGCCCGCAGCACACGCAGCCGTTGCTTAACTGCACGATCTGCTCGTCCACCCAGCTCAGCCCGCTCTCACCCAGGAGTTGAGCGTCGATATTTATTTCGCTCATATCGTTCACGATCACCGCCACCCGCATTCCCTCCCGGTTGTTCAGGACGTGATTCAGCAACGTCGTCTTCCCGGCGCCCAAGAATCCCGACACCACCGTCACCGGCAGTTGCTTTAGCGCCTCCGTCACTGAAATTCGCCCCCTCGGACTTCCCTCACGCCCGCTCCCGCACCGCCTCCGGCATCGCCGGCGGCACCTTCAAAGGGAATGTCCCCACCATGAACATCACCAGCGCTATCGCCGCCGGCACTCCGACAATCACCGATATCCACTGTGCCTGGGTGAACGGCCCGTAGTAGTCATCGATCCGCAAGAATGTCAGCCCGAACCTGCCGACCGAGTAGAGGAACAGATAGCTCACGAACACGACGCCGGAGCCGCCCCACCGCTTCACCATCCAGATCAACACCGCCAGGATCGCCGCGTTCAGGATCATCTCGTACACCGGCGACGGGTGCGCCGGATATGTCACCCCTCCGATTTTTTCCGCCATCGTGGCGGGATTTGTGTACCAAAAAGCCCAGGGTGCGTCCGTCGCCACCTTCGTGTGTTCGCCGTTGACGACGTTCGCCATCCGCCCCAGCATCTGCCCCGCTATCAGCCCCATCCCTCCCACATCCAGCAGCGGCAGTTTCGGCAGCTTGTAATAGAAACCCATCCCCAATCCGCCCGCGACCCCGCCGATAATGCTCCCCCACACCGAGCCCCCACCCTTCCACATCTGCGGCGCCAGCCATGGGTCCTTCGAATACACATCCCCCCATTCCTCCGCCACGTGCAGGGCCCGCGTGCCAATCACTCCGCAAATGATCGCCACCAGCGCGATCTGGTCCACATTGTCCGCCGTGATCCCGGCGAACGGGGCGTAGCGACGGGCGATCCACCACCCCAGCGCCGCCGCTGTCATGATGATCAGCCCGTACCAGCGCAGCGTCAGCGGGCCCAAGTGCAATTGCGGGTCGAACGGTATCTCGATTACGTATTCGATCGGGTCCCTCTCCATCCATGAAGGCCTAGCGCCGTCACCGGGCGTCCAAGCGTACCATTCGCCTCCCGGCGCTCGACTGTCGTAAATCCAAACATCCCCCTACCGGTCCGCCTTCCCGCACCCGTCCACCCGCTCCCCCAGCAGCGCCTCGAAATACGAACTCTGCCCCTGGGCGTAGCCCGTCAATTCCACATATCCCCGCCCCACCCGCTCGCCCCCGGCCATCGCCTCCACCGCCCCTTCCCAGTAGATGACTCCCGTGCTGGCCATCGTGTCCAATTCCTGATCCACCAGCACCGGCTCCAGCACCACGTCGATTTCCTCCGCCGGAATCGTCAACCGCCAGCCCGCCGGGTAAGTCGCCCCCGACCGTTCGCTCGTCCACTCGCCCGTCGCCTCTATCTCAAATTCAGACTCCGACATATGCCGCCCCACCCCATCCGCTCCCACCAGCGTCCCGTAATCCAGCACCACCTCCCCCTTTTGCCCTCGCACAATCGACGCCGTGAAATCCCTCCCGTCCTCAAGTTTCAGGCTGAACCAGTCCCAGCCCCCCGAACCCACCGAAACGAAATCGCCCCACTGGTGATCCATCCACGCCTCGCCCGTAACCTCCACCGGGCCGCTCGCCGTCATCAGGTTCCCGCTCACCTCCATCCGCGTATACGAGTAGTAGTAGCTCCAGCCGTACTCGCCGAAATCCAGCAACCCATCTTCGTTATGAATGCTCGCCGGCTTTAGCGGCCTCAGCACCAGATCGATCTCATAGCCGGGCATCGCCGCCGCCACCGCGAACGCCTCCGGTCCGCCCGCCAGAGTCCAGCCCCCCACGCACAGGTCCAGCCCCTCCCCCCGCCGCACCCCATCCAGATACGACGTTCTCTCTGCGAACGAAAAATTCTCCGCCTCCCCATCCGTCACCGCGAAATGCGCCGAGAAGCCCACCTCCCGACCTCGATCCCCCTTGAAAATCACAAACTCAAATCCGTATTCCCGGCCGCCCTCGTCCCGCAGGTGACCCGTGAAATACCACCATTCGCTCAGGTTTTCGTGCGGGTCGTTATCTCGCGGAAATTCGATCGCCCGCAGCGAGGCCACGTCCGTCACCGTCGGTTCCAAGTCGACCAGCGGCTCGAAATCCCGACCGCAGGCAGCCAGCCCGAACGCCACAACAACCCCGGCCAAAATCCACCGACAAACCCGCCTCACTTCGCCACGCTCCCCTTCAACCGCCCTGGCGCCCACCAGTTCCACTCGCCCAGCAGCTTCATCGTCGCCGGCACCAGCAGCGTCCGCACGATGGTCGCGTCCACGAATATCGCG
>CAUYYU010000364.1:0-2562 GCA_963577415.1 Chloroflexota bacterium | reverse complement strand
GTCGGCGGGGGCCGATGTGAACGAGGCAGCGCCGGACGGTATTGGTGGCAACACGAACGCCCGGAACCGATTCGTCGAGGAGACGGAAGCGGCGGCGCTGCTGGTGGCGATAGACAGCGAGCACGCCGAGATGGCGCTCTTCCTGCTGGAACAGGGCGCCGACCCGAATCATGCCGGCGCCGGGCGCACAGCGCTTCATGCCGCGGTGCAACGGGTGATGCCGGAGGTGGTCACCGCGCTCCTCGAGCGTGGCGCCGACCCAGACGCCAGACTCGAACGGCGGCTACCGTTCGTCTCGCGGCGGATCTACCAGGACAACGGACTGGCACCATCGAATATTGGAGCAACGCCGTTCTTCCTCGCCGCCAGCTTTGGCGATCTCGAGATCATGCGCATCCTGGCGGACGCCGGCGCCGATCCGATGCTCCGGGCCAACGACGGCACCACCGCCTTGATGGTCGCGGCCGGGGCCGACTACGTGGATGGCGCCGACAAATACGGCCGCCGCTGGTTCGGCGACAACCTTCCGTTACAAGAAACCGCGCTCGAGACGGTCACCTACCTTCTGGGCCTCGGTCTCGACATCAACGCGACCAACGACTACGACCAGACTCCGCTGCACGGCGCCGTGTACATGGGCGGCACCCTCCTCGTTCCTTACCTCATGGACCGCGGTGCGAACATCGACGCGATCAACGCGCGAGGCCAGACGCCGTGGATGATCGCGGCGGAGGGCGAGTACCGCTCAGGCTCCTTCTATACGCAGGAAGAGGTGGGCCACATCCTCGAACGACTCGGCGCCGACACCACCCTCGGCGAAGACCTCGGCAAGGATTTCAAGCGGCTGCTGGCCGCACGCGAGCAGCAGTAACCGCGTTCCCTCTTGTCAGACAGCTGGTCAGCCGTGAGCAGGAGGCAGGTAGCATGGACAGACGATCATTCTTGAAGCTCGCGGCTGCGAGCCCGGCCCTGGTGAGCCCCGCCTACGTCCGACGTGCACACGGGAACGCTCAAGGCTACACGCTCGGCTCGCAGGCACCCACCCAGTCCGACTTCACGTTCTACTCCCCTCTCGCGGAGGCATGGCATCGCGACGGAGAGTACTTCGAGTGGACGTCGACGACACGCAACAACCAGGGCCGTCGAGTGCAGGTCTTCTACCGGACCTTTGGCAACCGTTCCAACCCGGCGCTCGTGCTCCTCCACGGCTATCCCACGTCGAGCTTTGACTTCCGGGAGATGATCTCGTTCCTGGAAGAGGATTACTTCGTCGCCGTGCTCGACTTCCCCGGGTTCGGCTTCTCGGACAAGCCTCAGGATGGGTATTCGTACATGCTGGAGGACGACGCGATGCTCGTCGACCACTTTGTACGCGAAATCGTGGGCCTGTCGCGGTTCCATCTCCTGACCCACGATCGTGGCGGGAGCGTCGGCTTCGCCTTGTTGGGCAACTACCTTGCACAAGCGGAGAGGCAATACGAGATCACCTATCACTTCATATCCAACGGCGGGCTCTTTCTCCCTCTGACCAACCTCGGCCAGGGCCGGTACCAGAGAGAGGCGCCCCAAGGCGGGCGTCTCGGCCACATGCTGGGAGCGGCGGCCCCGGAGCGACCGGCCCGGCCCCGGGTGACGGAAGGCACGCCCCGGCAGGTCGCCAACGCTGACATCCAAGCGTTCAACGACGGGGTCGGCGCGCGCTTTTACGTTGGTAAATACCTGCTGGAACGGGCGGCCAATGAGTACCGCTGGCTGGACAACCTTCGCGAGAGCCCGATCCCCACCGCCCTGATCTGGGGCCTTCAGGACACGCCGAACCCGCCACGCATCGGCAATCACATCTGGTACAACTACCTCGACAAGAGGCCGGTGGAGAGCAGTTACTGGCTGCTGCCGACGGCCGGCCACTACCCGCAACGGGACGAGCCCGAAGAGATGGCCGGCATCGTCCGCACCTGCCTCGAGGTGGGCATCCCAGCCCCGAAGGACGAGGACGCGTTCATGCGGACCTTGGCTCAGAACAGGACCGCGTCGTCACCCGTCTACATGGGGCGATCCATCATCGAGAACGTCTACTTCCCTGGGGCCGTCGCATACTCACCGGACGGCTACAGTTTCTGAGCCGCTCAGTTACTCTGACTTTTCGCCCATCAAGAGGACCGCTACGAGGTCAGGCTGGCCAGCAGGGCGTCGAGACCAGCTTGGGCCACCACCTCGTCCTGGTCTGGCGAACCAGAGCTGCACCCGATACCAGCCACAATCTCGTCGTTGACGAACACCGGCAACCCACCGGGCACGATCATGAACCGGCCCTGGTTGCTGGTGTGAATGCCGAACGCGGGCCCCCCGGCCGCGCCCGCCACCCCGTAGTCACGGGTCGACTTACGCGCGGCGGCAGCGGTAAACGCCTTGCTGATCGCGACGTCTATGCTGGTGATCCGTCCGCCATCCATGCGATGGAACATCAGCAGACTGCCGTTGTCGTCGGTGATCGCAATGTCCATGTCCACGCCAATTTCCACCGCCTTGGATTCGGCGGCGGCCATCATCACTCGCGCATCG
>CAUYYU010000363.1:0-2572 GCA_963577415.1 Chloroflexota bacterium | reverse complement strand
CTCGCGCATCCCGGACGTTGGCAACCCGTGGCTTGACGCCGGAATCGTAGCGTTTTCGACGCTCAAGTACCGATCAGACAAAGACCACTGGAACGACTGGTTCCCGGCGGACTGGATATCTGAAAGTTTCCCGGGCCAGTTTCGTAACTGGTTCTACTCGCTGATCGCCATGAGCGCCGCGCTGGAGAACACGGCGCCGACGAAGGCCGTCTTCAGCTACGCGCTGATGCGTGACGAGCACGGTGCCGAGATGCACAAGTCGCGCGGGAACGCGATCTGGTTCGAGGAAGCGGCCGACAAGATGGGCGTGGACACGATGCGATGGCTGTACTCGCGCCACAACCCGTCCGCCAACCTTAACTTCGGATACGGACCCGGCGACGAGGTCCGGCGTCGTTTCATGATCCCGCTGTGGAACGTGTATTCGTTCTTCGTGACCTACGCCAACCTGGATGACTGGGATCCGGCCTCTCCGGACGGGAAAGCGGAGCCGTCAGAACTGGATCGGTGGTTGATGTCCGAGCTCAACCGGCTGGTCGAGGGCGTAACCGAAAACCTTGAGAATTGGCACCCGATGGAGACGATGCGCTCGATCGAGGAGTTCATAGACGGACTATCGAACTGGTACGTCCGCCGAAGTCGCAGGCGATTCTGGAGAAGTGAGTCGGATGCGGACAAGCAGGCCGCCTACGAGACGCTGTACACAGCTCTCACTACGCTGATACGGCTGCTTGCGCCGATCACACCGTTCCTGTCAGAGGAAATGTACCGAAACCTGGTGGCCCGGGTCGACGGAGACGCTCCTGATAGCGTCCACCTGTCTGACTGGCCGATGGTCGACGGGTCGGCCATTGACGCGGACCTGTCGGACTCGGTCAACCTGGCACGCCGACTGGCGAGCCTGGGTAGATCAGCGCGGGCATCGTCACGCCTCAAGGTTCGACAGCCTCTCGCGGCGTTGCTTGTGGACGTCCGCACCGACCGCGAGCGAGCGTTCCTGCCACTTATCGCAGATCAACTCAAAGAAGAGCTCAACATAAAGTCTGTTCGTGATGCACGTGAACAGGGAGGCCTGCTGAGCCTCTCGGTGAAGCCAAACCTTCCAGTCCTCGGCCCTAAATACGGTCGAGACCTGCAGAAAATCCGGCAGGCACTTGAAACCGCTGATCCTGTGGAGCTGGCCGGGGCTTCAGAACGCAGTGAGCAGATCTCGCTAGGAGAATTCACCCTCGAGCCGGACGAGATCCTGGTCGAGCGTACAGGGATCGAAGGCTACGCAGTGTCCGTTGACGCCGGTTACACAGCGGGGGTGGACACAACGCTGACGCCGGAACTTGAGGCGGAGGGCACGGTGCGAGAGATCGTGCATCACGTTCAGAACATACGGAAATCAGCGGGACTTGAGATAGCGGACCGCATCGACCTATTCGTCGACGCGCCGGAAGAGCTAATTACTCCGTTACGCGAGTACGAAGACTACGTCCGCGCCGAAACGCTGGCCGATAGCATCAGTTACGAGCGAGCACCGGCAAGCGCCTACGCAGAAGATACGGACGTAAATGGCGTGAACGGTAACCTGGGAGTCGGCAAGACCGGTTAGCGCCTTCTGTGCACAGCGAGTTCACTTGTCGTGACGGAAGCCTGTAGGGGCGTATGGCAATACGCCCTCGCCTATACATCGCGGTTAAGCCCCGAATTGAGGACACGACATATTAGTCTCATCGAGGGCATGGCAAGCGCATGGGGATGGCGGCCCTGGCCACTAGCTGATCCGGCAACAGGTATTTCTGAATTGACGGCCGTGTTGAGGCGAGCCCCAAAGATTTCAAGGCCGTTTCAGGACCAGCTCAGGGCTGTTCCGATTTCAGGGCAGCGCTTCGACCACGCCGGGTCCTAGGACGATCTCGCCGACGACATCAGACGCCAGCGTTCCGAGATCGCCCAGCCGTGAGAGCAGCTCTTCGAGCGACTCCTCGGCGACCGAGATCAGCATCCCGCCGGACGTCTGTGGGTCCGCCATGAGGTATTTGTCAGAATCCGTCAGCGCCTCGTCCCACACCACGCCGTTTTCAAGTGACTGCAGGTTTCGGTGGGTGCCCCCGGGGACCATCCCGGCTTCGATCAGATCGATCGTGCCGTCTAGGACCGGTAGCGTGCTTCGCCAGACCCGGGCGTTGACCCTGCTGCCCCTGGTCATCCCCATCAGGTGCCCGACAAGACCGAACCCGGTGACATCCGTGGCGGAGTGCGCGCCCACGGCGACCATAGCGTCGGCGGCGTCCTTGTTGAGCGTTGACATGGATTTCACCGCCGCGGCGAGGTGGTCCGGCTGAACTGCCTGCGCCTTACCGGCCGTTGCGATAATTCCGGTGCCTAGTTTCTTTGTCAAGACCAGCTTGTCGCCTATCCGGGCGGCGGCGTTCGTCACCTGTTTTCCGGGCTGCACAAAGCCTGTAACGGCCATGCCGTACATCGGCTCATCACTCCGCACCGTGTGGCCGCCGAGAACCGGGAATCCGGCTTCCGCGGCTTTGGCGGCGCCGCCCTCGAGGATCTTTGCGATCGTCTCGTG
>CAUYYU010000362.1:0-2572 GCA_963577415.1 Chloroflexota bacterium | reverse complement strand
TGGCGGAGATCGTCAGTGGTGACGGAGGGCTGGTAGCCGAGGAGGCGCTCGGCTTTGCTGAGGTCGAAGAGGCTGGCCTTCGGATTGGCTTCATAGACCTCGGGTCGCTGGGCCGGGGGTGGGTCGTCCGGCCACAGCATCTTGACGAGATCCAGGGAGGGGAAGTCGGTGAAGTTGTCGCCGGCGGTCAGGTAGATGTACTCGAAGTGGGGACGGGATTCGCTGAACTGATAGTCGCAGGCGAGGCGGAAGCCCTGGGCGACGTCTTCGACGGCGATCCAGGCGCCCAACCGGTCTTTGCCGCCGCCGCGGCTACCGCTGGCGAGGATCTTGCCCCATTGGCCCTGGTTGCGGGCGCCGCCCCAAACCCAGCAGTAGCGGAGGGCGATGACATCGATTTCGAAGGCCTTCGCGTAGAGGGCGGTCATCTCTTCGCCGAAGTACTTGCTGAGGCTGTAGGCCTCGTGGGGCCAGGAGGGGTGGTCGGCGTCTATGGGAAAGTACTCGGGACGCAGTTGGACGATCTGGGTGCCGAATCCGGAGGCGGATTCGCTGGAGCCGTAGACGACCCTGGGGATGCCGTTTCCGCGAACGGCTTCGAGCACGTTGAAGGTACAGGCCATGTTGACGCGAAGGATTTCGTCGGGCGTGCCGGCCATGGCGTCGGGAAGGGCGGCGAGGTGGACGACGGTGTCGAAACCGCAGACGAGGGAGGCGGTGCGGCGGGCGTCTTCGAGATTCACGTCGAGGAACTGGAGATCGGGATGGCGCTCGGACGGGCGGCGGTCGAGGATGGAGACTTCGTGATGGGGAAGAAGGGCTTCGACGACGCTGCCGCCAATGTCGCCGGCGCCGCCGGTAACAAGCACTTTCATGGTGGGAGGCCGTCCTTTCGAAATCTGTTGCCCAGGTTCATTGGGTATGTGGATTCAGGGTAACTGAAAATGGTGGGCACTTCCGGGGTAGGCGCCGGAGGGGACCGGCGTCGGATCACCTGCCGGTGCTGGTGGAAGTGGAGTTACGGTAGGGGGGAGGCCGGGAGGCCTTTTACCGCGCGGGTCGGATGACGGATGGCGGACCCCCCGGGGCGGCGAGATCGTGTGGCAACTTGGCGGGTACGAAGATTTCACCGTCGCCTGGCCGCCAACCGGCGGGCCGCCGGAGCCACGCTCCACGGAGGCCTACCTGATTAGGGCCTTTCGAGCCAAGCTTGGGAGCCGGCCATTCGCGAACCGGCAGTCTTAGCCCACCCCGGCGGTGAGGATGGCGATGGAGTGTGGGGGGAGCTGGATGGTGAGGGCGTCGTTAGTGGAGCGGACGGCCAGGTCGGTGGGGGCGACGGCGTCGGGGCTGGAAGCGGAGTTGGCGGACATGGCCTGGTCACCGGCGAGCAGCCGGGCGGCGGCGTCTCCCAGAGTCTTCTCGGGGAGCCGCAGGGTGCATTCGACGGACTCGGAGTAATGGCGGTTGGTAATGGCGAAGGAGACCTGGGAACCGTCCTCGGAAAGGCTCGTGGAGGTGCTGAGCTGAGAGACGGGCCGGCCCGGCCGGTTTTGTACGGCGAGTGGCTGGGAGTTGACGTGGGTGGTGAGGGAGTCGTGGCCGACGTGCTCCCGGTAGAACTGATAGACGTGGTAGGTGGGGGTGAGCCAGGCGTCGGGACCGCGGGTCTCGATGAGGCACTGGAGGACGTTGATGGTCTGGGCGATGTTGGTCATGGTGATGCGGTCGGCGCGGGCGGTGAAGATGTCGAGGCAGGTGGCGGCGACGACGGCGTCGCGCAGGCAGTTGGGCTGGCGGAGCCCGCTTTCGGGGGTGGCGCGGCCGCGGTCCCAGAGCCCCCACTCGTCGACTATGAGACCGACGGGATTGGTCGGATCTTCGTAATTCTTGAGGATGCCATCGGCCTGAGCGATGTCGTCTTCAAGAATGTGGGCCTCGGCGATGAGATCGTGGTATTCGGGTTCGTCGTAGTTGAAGGCCTGGCGCTCCAGAGAGAAGTAACGGTGGATGGAGAGTGCCTGGAGGCGAGGGAGGAAGCGGGCGCCGGCGAGTGCGCGGAGGAGTTCGCGGTTCCAGGCGGCGTCGTGGCCGACGGCGATGAGCTGCACGCCGAGATTCATGCGGGTGAGATAGGTGACGTAGTTGCGGTATTTGGCGGCGTATTCCTGGGGGCGCATGTTGCCGCCGCAGCCCCAGTTTTCGTTGCCGACGCCCCAGTACTTGATGCCGAGGGGGGCGGCTTCGCCGTTGGCTCGGCGCTGGTCCACGATGGTGAGGTCGGAGTCGCCGTTGCAGTATTCGAGCCAGTCCATCATCTCCTGCGGAGAGCCGGTGCCGACGTTGCCGCAGATGTACGGGATGGCGTCGATCTTGCGGCAGAAGTCGATGAATTCGTGGGTGCCGAAGCGGTTGGACTAGGTTCCTCCCCAGAAGATGTTGCGGGTGCGGGTGCGGGGACGGGAGGCGGGGTCGCCGATGCCGTCGCGCCAGTGGTAGTGGTCGGCGAAACAGCCGCCGGGCCAGCGGAAGACGGCGGGGCCGACGGCCTTGAGGGCGTCAATAGTGAACT
>CAUYYU010000361.1:0-2575 GCA_963577415.1 Chloroflexota bacterium | reverse complement strand
GCCGGTCGCGCCGGCCTCCCGCACCGTCGTCGTCGACGTTGAGTCACTCGACGCACTGTTTCCCCTCATTGACCAGCTCCAGGGGTCCGGCCTGACCCCGTCGGCGCTGGAACTGGAGTTCCCACCGGCTCGCCTGCTGGTCCGGTTCGAATCGGTGGAGGATGCAGTGGTGCAACAAGCAGACGAGGCGGTACGTCTCGCCTCGGCTTGGGGCTGCGCGAGGGCGGCGGCTGGCGACGCGGAGCGTGATCTCTGGACGCGTCACGCGCGGCTGTGGGAGGGATCGGCCACCCTCGTCAAACTGAGCACGTTGCCGACCGAGCTCTTGCCGACGCTGACACGGTTGGGGAGTCTGGCTGTGGCTTCCGAGCTGCGCGTCGCCGCGACGGGACGCGCGGGTCTCGGGGTGGTCGACGTCAAACTGGAAGGCGCCGCCGAGGGCCAGGCGCGGTGCATCACAGCGTTGCGTGCAGGGTTACCGATCGGTCGGGGATCGGCGGTGATCAGGCGCGGCGAACCCGACCTCCGTCAGCGCATCGACCCGTGGGGGCCGATCGGCGATGGGTTTCGGGTCATGCAGGCGGTCAAGCAACGTTTCGACCCGAACCGCACAATCAATCCGGGCCGCGGCCCTGGCGGGCTGTAGATACCGGTCAGCCGCATTAGGGTCGGTTTCTCTCCGGAGACCTGTCGGCTTTACATGGGCATCGTGCCCCGGATCGACGCGTCCAGCAGTTCCACGAGGTGCATCGTGCGCATCTCGCGGCCGGCGGTTCTCAGGCCACTCTCCAGCTGCAAGAGACAGCCCGGGTTGCTTGACACTACCGCGTCCGCTCCGGTCGTGAGCAGGTGGCCCACCTTGCGCTCGCCGAGCTCCTGCGCGGTTGCCGGCTCCATGAGGTTGTAGATGCCGGCCGACCCGCAGCAGAGCCCGCTCTCTGGGATATCTCGCACCTTCAGTCCTGGAATTGTCGCGAGCACCCGCCGCGGCTCGGCGCTGACCCCCTGCGCGTGCTGCAGGTGACAGGCGTCGTGATACGCCACCGTTAACGGAATCGGATGTCGCAGCGCCCGCGGCTTGAGTTCGGCCAGCACCTCGGAAATGTCCTTACACTTGGCCGCGAGCGCGGCTGCCTTTGCCGCATAGGCGGGATCGTCCCGCAGCAGGTGGCCGTACTCCTTCAGGGTCGAACCGCAACCAGCGGCGTTGATAACAAGGGTATCGATCTCGGTCCCGTCGAACGCGTCGATGAACTGCCGCGCCATGGCCGCCGCCTCTGCTTCCAGGCCGGCATGCAGCATGAGCGCGCCGCAACAACCCTGCCGCGGCGGAACCACTACTTCGCAGCCCTCTGCCGAGAGGACGCGGGCGGTGGCCGCGGTCACCTTACTGAAGAACACGCGCTGCACACATCCTAGGAGCAGCCCGACGCGGCGGCGGCGCCCGCCCTCGGCGGCGATAATTTTCTGGGTTCGGCGCCAGCCGCCGGCGAGCGAGACCCGAGGTGTCATCGCCTCCATCGCGCGCAAACGCGCCGGGAGCAACCTCACCAGGCCGGTGGCTCGGAACAGCCGCTGGAGACCGCTCGCTTGATATTGCCACAGCCCTAGCGCGACCCAGCGTAGCCGATTCGGATAAGGGAACACGGCGAAAATCAAGCGCCGAAAGAAGCGATTCGCCAGGGTGCGTGTGGTGTGCCGTTCGATCTGAGAGCGGGTCGACTCCACTAACTTGTCGTATTGCACGCCTGACGGGCACGCAGTCATGCAGGCCATACAGCCGAGACAGGTGTCGAAATGGCGAGCGAAGTCCTCTGTGATCTCCACGCGGCCGTCCAAGGCGACACGCATCAGATGAATCCGCCCTCGCGGCGAGTCCGCCTCGCTGCCCCACAACGCGTAGGTCGGACACGCCGGGAGACAGAACCCGCAGTGGACACAGTCGTCGACCAAGTTCCTCGACGGGGGATGATGCGCGTCGAAGGCGCCTGTGGCCGGTAGGGAGGGAGACACCACGAGCGTTATCGTAGCCCCACCGGCCGGACTTGTCACGGGAGTGGGGCCGTCAATCGACAGCCGTGGCGTTCAGGGACTAAGATACGACTTTTGCAGTCACTTTTGAACGGAGCACCCTAGATGACTAAGGCGATTCGCATCCACGAGTTCGGTGGCCCGGACGTGCTGAAATGGGAGGACCTCCAAGTCCCGTTACCGGGGCCTGGTGAGGCTTTGATCGCTCAGACCGCTGTTGGGCTCAACTTCATCGACGTCTACCATCGGACCGGTGCGTATCCGGTGCCGGCCATGCCGGCGGTCATAGGTAGCGAGGGGGCCGGCATCGTCGAGGCGGTTGGTGACGGCGTTACCGAAGTCGCGGTCGGTGATCGGGCAGTCTACTGCATGAGCCTCGGCGGCTACGCGCAGCAACGGCTGGTTCCATCGCGACTCTTGGTCCGGGTGCCAGACGGGATCACCGACGAGCAGGCTGCCGCCATGATGCTCAAGGGTTGCACCGTCCAGTATCTGCTGCGACGGACCCATCGGGTCAAGGCGGGGGAAACGATTTTATTTCACG
>CAUYYU010000360.1:0-2582 GCA_963577415.1 Chloroflexota bacterium | reverse complement strand
TTCGCGGGCTATCTGGTCAATCGGCTTGGCCGTCAGCTCGAGGGTGGGGCTGGGGCACCCCCCGAGGGTCCAGCCCAGCATCAGCCCGTCGACTCCCGCCTCCCGCACGCCGCGCAGGTTTTCATCGACCAGGTTCAGCACCGGGAGGAAAGGCACCGCGCTGCATTCCCAGGTATTGTTCAGTTGCATCTTGGCGATGGTCTTCAGCCCGCGGCGTTTTGCATAGGCCCAGAGTTCCTTGCTGTACTCGCTGGGTCCGACTTGAGAAATGGTGTAGTCGACGACCCGGCTTTTCACGCCGCCGACGTCGATGGGCAGCGCCTCCTCGGCCTTGGCCATCAGCTCCACGCCGGGATTGAGCCGGTCGATCACCTCGTGCGACCATTCGTGCCCCCAGCCCCAGGCCCAGGCAATGACCCGGGCGGCGGGGTTGGCCGAATGCGCGCCCTCCTCGATTGTATTGTTCACCTCGGCGATGATCTCGGCCGGATTACGGGCGGAGCATGTCGGACAGGGCCCCGTCTCGCTGACACGTGAAATGCAATTCGTGAGATTCTCCGACATCGTGATGGTAAAGAGGCCGGCCAGCTTGGGCACTTCGCGGAAGAGCGTGGCGGTGGAATCGTGTAGCTGCTCCAAAACGCCGGGACTGGAAGTGCAGCAGGCGGAAACGTCCTGGTGAGGCGCGGAAACGCCGCGCCAATCGGGGTGTGCCTCGAAGAAGGCGGCCGGCATGCTCCTCGGTTCGTTCAGGTAGAGGTACACGCCAATGTCGTATTGCGCCGCAATCTCCGTCAGGCGACGCAGGTTCTCAATCCGCTTCTCGTGTTCCCGGCTGAATGCCTCCGCCCCCGGTACCGGCACCAGGGTGTAGAGAATACCCTGCAACCAGATGCCATTCACGCCGATGGCCCGGTACTCCGAGAGCAGCCCCTCCGGGTAGGCCTCGGTGGGTTCTTCGAGCAAGGTGTCGCCGTAGGGCGCGGCGTAGGCGTAAAGCATCCGCAATTCGAAATCGCTGCCTTTCGGTGACGCCGCGATGGCGGAGGCGGGGACGGTCTTCCCGAAACGGGCGAGGAAGGCAAAGGGGGTCTCTCCCCGATCATCATTCCGGGCTGGAAAATGCGTTTCCACGACCTGCCGTAGCCATTGCGTCCGCCGGACTTGATCCGGGGTGAGCGGCTGGTAACGAAGCGGCTCTACATTCGGCTTGAGTTTGCCCAGCTTGTAGAAGAGGAAGTCTTCTTCTTTCAGCATATAGGCCATCAATTCCGGCGTCCAATCGAGAAGCTGCAGGAGCTGTTCATAGGGAAGCAGGTGCCAATTCGCCTTGATCAGGGTGACGTACCCGCGGGTCAACCACTCCCCGACCACCCTCGGCGGGACGGCGAGTCCCATGCCGGCCGCCATGGAAAGCACGGCCTCTTCATCTGTCGAAAGCACCGCCGCCAGCCGTTCCACCGGGATCCTCTCCCAGTTTCGCCAGACAAAGGCCTGTTGGCGGGTGGGGAAGTGAGGCAAAGCGAGGGCGGGCGGGCTGTCACCAGTGGGCAGGTCTGAGATGTCCATGTATATTCGGGTACCTCAGGCATTAACGCAGGTCAATCATTGTACCTGACAAGGACATCCACCGCCACAACCTGGACCGGATCGGATCCCACCTCGGACCCGTCGAGCAGACGGAAGTCAAACTCGTTGTCCCCGACCCGGTACCAGGAAGAATTCGGACTGAAAAATGTCCATCCGCCGGAACCGTCCTTTTCCGTCGGCGTGAGGAGCTTGCCGTTGAGCCGTGTCTCTACCGCATCCAGCAGATCGAGCGTACTTGGGTTCAGCCTCACCCTCACGAGGTTACGCTCCGCCGCCGCCGCGATATCATCCCCGATCTGTAGTATGACGACGGTGGGCTGTCCGTCGGAGGAAAGCGTCGCTGGCAGCGCCATAGAGGAAGGCAAGACCTCGGCCATGGGGCAATACCCGCTATAGCGCTGCCCCGCATAGGGCGCGGTCGCGGAGAACCACTTGTCGAGTGCCATGAGTTTCGCGGGATCGCCAAGCTCCTTGAACTGCGGAGTGAACTCGTCGGGGTCGCGATAGTTGTACGGCGTGATGTTGAAGAAGTACACGCCATCCGCGCCCGCACGCCAGGCGTTGGCTGCAGCGGCTCGCCAGGTCCTGAGGTGATTTATGCCGTAACCCGAATACTTAAGGCAGGGATACACCGGCACGTCGTACTCGTGCCCCAGTTCCATCATGGCGCCGGCCGGTATGTTCGGCCAGGCATCCCCATTCCCCAGCGACATCACGTCCAGCAGGTCTTCCTTGAGCCAGCGCTTGATGTCTATTCCGATGTTCCTGCAAGCGTCGACCGACATGGGCACGCGTGCCGCGATCAGGATCGGCCTGCCGCGCTTTGCCCCCTCCCGCACCGCCATCTGCCTGATTGAGCGCTGAAACCCGGTCAGGATATCGAGTTGCGAACTCGTGGCGGGCTGCCCGTCCATGTTCGGGCGGAAGAACACAGGGTAGCGCCAGTAGTCGATCTCGATCCCGTCCACATCGTACCGCCGGCCGACCTCCTC
>CAUYYU010000359.1:0-2586 GCA_963577415.1 Chloroflexota bacterium | reverse complement strand
CCTCGGCAATCCCGAACAAACTCGCGCAAGAAAAGAACGATTCCTGCGCCGGCAAGCCGAGCAACTCGGGTTCACCTTGACTCCGGTGGAGGGGGAAGTTTCATAAGAGAGTAATCGGGGGAGGGGGCAGCCGGTGCAATCACCGGCCAGGCGCACAAAAAAGATAGCGCGAAGTCTGGGAACTGACGGGGACGAAACATCGGTCCAAAGACCTCCCGATGGGAGGTCATCAAATCGGCTTGGGACAGCCAAAAGCTGTCGTCCACCAGCCCGGGTAGTCAAGCCGCCCTTACGATTAGGAGTCCCGGGAGCGCCATTTTCTATACGAATCTTCGCTTCCGGTGCGCGGGACATTAGAACCGGGACCAAAGTCCCAAGGATTGAGTCCGCGGAGCGCTTGCCGTGCATTTTCAACAGCCGGACTGGGGAAGGGAGGGCGGTCCGTTCTCCTTGGGTTTACTCCGGGGGATGAACCGCCCCGGCTGCCATGGTTCCGGGCGACGATTTCAGCTGCCTGGAGCTTTGGAAAGTGGTAAACGGCCGGACCCGATCGTCCATGATTTCGGACGCTCGGGGAGGGAGGATAAGCGCATGCTACGGACCGTCGTAAGAACATTGGCATTTTCCGCAGCCGCCGGTTCCGGTGTCTTCGTCATGGCGGATGAGGCGCCGCGGCGTCCCAATCTCGTCTTCTTGATGGCCGACAATCAACGGCATGATCTGCTGGGATGCGCGGGCAACAAGATGATTCGGACGCCCCATATCGACCGCCTGGCCGCGCGGGGTGTGCAATTCGAAAACGCTTTCTGCACGACCAGCATCTGTGCCGCCAGCCGGGCCAGCGTCTTTACCGGACTGTATCGCCGCGCGCACGGCTACACGTTCAATCGCCCCCCGATGACTCGTCAGCAGCTTGCGACCAGCTATCCGGCGCTGCTGAAGAAGGCCGGTTACCGCACCGGCTTTATCGGCAAATTCGGGGTGGTGGTGGAAGAGGGTGCAACCCGCCAGCTGTTCGACGTGTTCCGGCCCGCGATGGCGTGGGCGAAACAGCAACCGTATCTGCGCCGCGACGAGGACGGCAACATCAAGCACCTCACGCGAATCAACGGGGACCGAGCCCTCGCGTTCCTGCGAACTTGCCGTCGGGGGCAGCCGTTTTGCCTGTCGGTCAGTTTCAGCGCACCGCACGCCCAAATGAACAGCCCGGATCCGCACCCCGCCGATCCCGCTCAGGCCGATCTTTACAAAAAGGTCACGATCGCACGGCCCCCGCATTCCGAGCGCGCCGATTTCGAGCGACTTCCGGACTTCATCCGGCGCAGCCCCAACCGGACGTGGCACGAACCTTACAAATCGCCGACGGAATATCAGCGGATGATGCGGGGCATGTACCGGGTAATCACCGGGATCGACGAGCAGGTGGGACGCATCGTCGAAGAGCTTGCGCGGTTGGGGTTTGCCGACAACACCGTACTCATCTTCACCTCCGACAACGGCATGATGATCGGCGAGCACGGACTGGGCTGGATCTGGCTGATCTACGAGGGCTCGATCCGGGTGCCGCTGATCGTTTGCGACCCGCGGCTGGCGGAAGAACACCGCGGCAGTCGCCGTCGCCAAATGGCCCTGAACGTCGACCTGGCGCCGACCATGCTCGTCATGGCCGGCGTCGATGTGCCGCCCGCCATGCAGGGTCGCAGCCTGGTGCCGCTATTGAAGGGCGAAGAGGTCGAGTGGCGGACCGATTTCTTTTACGAACATCTCTTCGAGCACAAAGAAATCCCCAAGAGCGAAGGGGTCCGCGGCAGCCGATACGTTTACGCCCGCTACTTCGAACAGGACCCGGTCTACCACCAACTTTTCGATTTGCATAGCGACCCGCACGCGACGAACAACCTGGCCGGAAACCCCGATCATGGCGCGGCGCTCAACCGGCTTCGCACTCGCTGCGAGGAGCTTCGCGCCGAAGTGACGCCGAAGTGACCGGTAGAAAGCCGGGGAACCGGACTTCTCACGGCACCGTCACGATCACGTCGTCGATATACCAGCCGGCGAAATTCTGGACGTCGTCGGATCTCATGCGGAACTCGATTTCGATGCTCTTGCCGAGCGCGGCGGCGGGTAACGATTTGGTGAGCTTGGTCCAGTCCACGGCGTCACCGTCGATGGGAGCCACCAGCACGGCCAGTTCGGAATGGTCGTTGGCATCCAGCACCGACACTTTCCCGGAGTCGAATCCGGGCTCGATGTCGACGTAGTGGAAGAAGCTGAGGGTGGCGCCCGCGGCGTTGGTCAGGTCAATGGCCGGCGAGCGGAGCCACACCACCGTGTCGAAGGTGTAATCGGCCGAGATGCTAGTCCCAAAACAGTTGGCGGGACTGTTGGCGGCGGCGGGTCCAACGTTGGTGGGAGCGCCGAGCTGCCACAAGGTGCCGAGGTCTCCCTCCGAGCCGGTGGCCCAGGCCCCCTGGCCGCTCTCGAAGTCGTCGGAGAAGACCGACACCGGCGGGGCGGGAAATTCTTCGATCACGAAGAGGCGAAACGGATCGGCGGGGCGGGAGATGGTGAGGGAGTTCTGCGGCG
>CAUYYU010000358.1:0-2615 GCA_963577415.1 Chloroflexota bacterium | reverse complement strand
TGCCAGCCACTCCTTATGGATTTCCAGGCGCTCGCTCTGCCGGTAAGGCCCGTGTTCGCCGCCGGCGTCCGGTCCCTCATCCCATTCCAGCCCCAGCCAGCCCAACCCGTCTAGCACCGCCTGCTCGAACTCGGGCGTGCTCCGATCCCGCGCCGTGTCCTCGATGCGTAACACGAACGTCCCGCCGCTCTGCCGCGCCAGTAGATAGTTATACAGAGCCGTCCGGGCGTTGCCGATGTGAATGCTGCCCGTCGGGCTCGGTGCCATCCGGAACCTTCGTTTATCAGCCAAATACAATCTCCATCGCGGTCACGTGAAGCCGTTACAGTCGCTCATCGGCCCGTGCAGTTTACGTTTAGCGGCGGTCCGTCAGCGAGCGCCGCCATCACTCCGCGCCGTCGGGATCGGGCAGCTTCAGCATCCCCTTTTGAAGCGCCAGCGGCAGCGCCATCGGCAGCCCCCCGTGGGTCAGCTCACCCGCCAGCAATCCCTTCATTGCCTCCCCCACATCCATCCACTGCACCCCGATAAGCTCCGTCTCATCCGGCTCCGCCTCACCTTCCGACAGGTGCCGCGCCAGATAGAACTCGAATCGCAACGAGGTCAACGCCGGCACCGGGTGCAACCCGCCGATGTGCTCCAGCGAACCGGCGATCCAGCCCGTCTCCTCCCGCAGCTCCCGCGCCGCCGCCTGCACCAAGTTCTCGTCGCACTCCGCCGTGCCCATCGGGATGTCCGTCAGCACCTTCCCCATCGGGTGCCGGTACTCGTTCACCAGCAGCAGCCGGTCCTGCCCGTCCACCGCCAGCACCCCCACCGCCGTCGACCTTATCCCCAGATACGTGTAGAGGTGCTCCCGGCCGTCATGGTCAGCTTGCAGCAAATCCTCGATCACCGGGAATCGACCCCGCCACGCCACCCGCGACTTTTTTACCGACCAGCCAAGTTTCATAGCCCATCTTCGCCCACTCCGGGCCCACTCCGCCAGTCAAGCCCGCGGCGGCTCCTCCACCAGGTAAAACAGCAGGTAGAGGTCCGTCTCCAGCACCCGCACAATCTCCAGCAGCGCCGCCCGCCGCGCCGCCGGATGCAGATCCCGCGTCACCCTCACCCAGCGTCGACGCCCCCTTCGCACCAGCAGAGCCCGCACCGGCGGGTCAAGCGTCTATTCCCGGACGGTTATCCGGAACCGGCGCAGGCCGGAGGCCACCTCCATCGCTTCCACAGCCGCCCGCCGTCCAACCATCAATTCCGGTTTCAACTCGTCCCCAGTTCAGCCTGATAGATTCTTAATCAACAGTCACCTCCCAGGTGAAGATGCTGGCCGCGATCCGCCTCCGACGTTCGGCCATACTCAGCCCGGTCGCTCCATCCAGATCACTTCGCGAATTCGCTCCCGCGCCTCCCCTGACAGCGAATCGGCCGAACTCAAGAAATACTCCAGCCGGAAGTCGAACAGCATGTTCTGAAATTCTCCCGGCGACATCCCACAGCCATCGCAGAAAAGGGCCATCAGCTTGGGCTCCGACGGGAGCAAACGGGCGTGCGCCAGGTCGCATACGACCGACGGCGACATCCCGGCTCGCCGCGCGACTCCGGCCATCGTCCGCTTTCCCCGGACGATGTGCAGCCACTTCCCCATGATCTGCGCCCCCGGCCGCGCCGGCAGCATCCGCCGTATAGACTTGCCGTCCTCTGCCATTCCACATCGGTCCATCCAGGGCATTCGCGAATTCATACGTTAAATTATAAATGCGTAATTTCACGTATATCTTCCTTTACATTACAACTGTTAGTTTGCATTCATCTTTACAATCAAGCCGCTCCACCGGCCCGCCCGCTACCGGCCTTGTGTAAGATTCTCCCGAAAACCTATTGGGGTATGGTCTAGTGGTAGGACGCTTGGTTCTGGCCCAAGTAGCGAGGGTTCGAATCCTTCTACCCCAGCCGCATTCGCCGGCCTGCCTAGGTACCTTCCGCAGTAGGGCGTCCAACCCCCAGCGGCGCGCCGGTGATTGAGACCCCAATAGAACTCGAACCCATACAGACCCGCACCTACGGTGATACCGGTTCCACCACCGTCGTCCTGCTCTATGGCGGACCCGGCGCTCCAGGCTCCGTCGCCGATCTCGCCCGCGACCTCGCATCCGACTTCCACGTCCTCGAGCCCTTGCAGCGCCGAGCCGGCGCCATTCCCCTCACCGTCCAGCAGCACGTCAACGACCTCGCCGCCGTCGCCCCGGACGACGCCGCAATCGTCGGGCATTCCTGTGGCGCCATGCTCGCCCTCTCCTACGCCGCCCGCCATCCCCGCCGCGTCCGGTCGCTCACTCTCATCGGCTGCGGCACTTACGACGCGGACACCCGTGCCGCCTATCGGTACGCCGTCGACCGGCAACTGAACCGACCGTGCCCGCCTCGACGAAATCGACCGGCAACTCAATGCAGCGACCGACCAGACAGCTCGCGACCTGCTCTTCGCCGAGTTTGGCAAGACTTACAGTCGCCTCGATTCCTTCGATCCGCTTCCCCGCGCCGCCACCCCCTGGCCCCCACGAACGTGGTTTCAACGAAACCTGGGCCGACGTCCTCCGCTTGCGGGAGAGCGGTATCGA
>CAUYYU010000357.1:0-2618 GCA_963577415.1 Chloroflexota bacterium | reverse complement strand
ATGCGGCGGGTGGAACGACGGTGGAGGAAATGGAGCACTACAACTCGGATATCGCGCTGCTGCTCAAGGTGGAGACGGAAGAAGCGATCGGGCGACTGGAAGAGCTGGTGGCCCCGGACGATGTGAACGGAGTGATGGTGGGGCCGCTGTACCTGTCGATGGATATGGGTATACCCGGTGAAACGCAAAATCCTAGGCTGTTGGAGCTGATCGATCGGGTGCGGGAAGTGTGCGGCAAGGCCGGGGGGCATTACGGCGACTACGTCTCGTCGCCAGCGGATGTCCAGGGCGCCATCGATGCGGGGGCGAGCTGGGTGATAATAGGGAGCGAACTCGATCTGCTGAAGGCAGGCTGGGAAGAGGCGGCGAGGGGCAAGGTAGGGTAGGCGGACAGAGTTGCGGGTCTGCTAGGCTCGGTGCCTTCAGCCGGTGATGCTACGAGGAGGCTTTGATCGCAGCGCAGCGCATAAATCCGTCCACCCTATCGACGCCGATGGCGGCCTACAGTCAGGTGGTGCGCAAGGGATCGCTCGTGACGACGGCGGGGATGGTGTCCCTGGACGCGGACGGGAACGTGGTGGGCGAAGGGGATATTGAAGCGCAGACGCGGCAGACGCTGGAGAATGTGAAGGCGGCGCTGGCGGCGGCGGGAGCGTCGATGGGCGACATCATCAAGACGACGATCTTCATCTCCGATTTCGCCAACTACAAAGCCATGAACGCGGTGTACGACGAGTACTTCAGCGAGGCACCGCCGGCGCGATCCACGATTCGGGTGGACCTGGTTCTGCCAGCGCTGCTGATCGAGATCGAGGCGATGGCGGTGGTCGACTAGTCGGGCTACCGCTTAAGCGTGGAATAGCTCGCGGGGGAACTGGTTCAGCACCTCGACGCCGTCTTCGGTGACATGGCAGAGGTCGGCGATGGGATTGAGCAGGATGTTGGTGCCGGGGACGCCCAGGCAGACGTGCAGGACGAAGACGTTGCCAGGTTTGATGACGGCGTCGCTGCCAGCGATCAGAAACGGGTGCTCTGAGTAGTTCAGACCCTGACCGTGGCCGATGCGTCCGCCCTAGATTTCGTAGCCAAGTTTCTCGGCGGCGCGGTTGGCGATGTTGAGCAACTCGTCGATTGGCAGGCCAGGCCGGATGGCGGCCAGGGCCTCGTCCTGCGCGGCCAGATTTGCCTCGACGACCTTCCCGGCCGACCCTCCGAGCGACGCGCCGACGGTCCCGGCGCGGTCGGACTGAATCCAGTAGCCCTTGCGGACGACGTAGGCGTTTACGTTTATGTAGTCGCCGGTGCGGATTTGCTGGTTGAGTGGTTTGAGTGAAAGATGTCCGGAGGCCAAGTCGCCGCCGGGGGGCCAGTGGGTGCAGTGGTAGACGAGATCGCCGCCGAGCCTGCGCCCGGAGTGGTCCATCTCGGCGGTGAGCTCGTAGCCGAGAATCCCGTCGGTCAGCGTGTCCATCATCACCTCGTAACCACGGTCGGAGACGGCGGCGGTCTGCCTGAGGAGGCTCACCTCTCCAGCGCTCTTGATGGACCGCAGCTCGCCCACGATGTCGGGCACGTCGACGATTCCATCGCTGACGGACGACTCGAGGTCGCGGTAGAGGGCGACCGACATGGCTTCGAATCCTGAGATTCCAATCGGGCGTCCGGCCGAGCCAGTGGCGTTGAGGATTTCGGCGGTTTCACCGCCGAACGTCCGGGCGCCGGCGTTGGCGCCGTCACCGTCCGCGTCAGAGTTGTAAGCAGCGGCGATGGCCCGCGGATCGGGCGAGCGGACCATGCGAACGTCCCGCATCCAGGAGACGGGCTCGATCTGGTCGCGCATGAAATCCACGCCGGAAACAAGCAGGACCGGGTCGCCCTCGCGAGGCACGATCACCATGGAGTCTGTCATGCGATCGAGATTGGACCAGTTGGTGAGGTAGCCGACGTGGTCGGCCTGGGACCACTGGTGGATTTTCGGCTGGTAATAGACGACGACGCCGGCGAGGTTGCGCTCGAGGGCGAATCCCCGGACGCGCTCCAATCGCCGCTGGAATTCGGCCTCGGGAATCTCGTGTAGGGCCTTGTCCCACATGGGCATTACGGTCGGTGTCATCTCGTGCGTCCTTGTCGCTAATCCCGGCGCCGGCGGGCCGATGGCCCGGGGGAAGCATGATACGCCGGGGGGCGGTGATTTTTGCGACCAAGCGGTAACGGCGTTGGCCGGTCAAGTATCATCGGCGGTTGCTCGGAACTTTGTAAGCCAGAGGCGCTTAAATGGGAACGATGTCAGGATCGGATGCCGTTGTGCAAAGCCTGATCGCGGAGGGCGTCGATCTCGTATTCGGCATTCCAGGGCACCACACGAAGCACCTATACGGGCCGCTGATGCGGCAGGACAAAATACGCCATGTGCTGGTGCGGCACGAGCAGGGCGCCGGCTACATGGCGATCGGGATGGCGAAGGTGACGGGCCGGCCGGCGACGATCCTGAGCACGGCGGGACCGGGCGCCCTGAACGCGGCGACTCCAATGGGCGAGGCTTACGCGGATTCAGTACCGATGCTGAACATCATGGCCGAGGACATCGCGGAATTCCTGTATCAGGATCGCGGGATCGT
>CAUYYU010000356.1:0-2630 GCA_963577415.1 Chloroflexota bacterium | reverse complement strand
GCTTATACAGATAGAAGATAATTCCGCCCTTCTGGAACAGCTGGAAACGATTCTCGGTCCTGGCGGCCTATCCCGAGATGAGACGGGCAGCCTGCTTCTGTCCCCCGCATCGATCGACGAACTTCGGGACCTGATCACCGTCGCCGGCAGTCACTCGACCTCAATCACGTTCGGCTTTCCCGCCCGATCCGCCACGCCAAACGGCTCCCTCCAACTAAGTATCCGGCGCCTCGACCGCATAATTGAAATCGATCCAGAGAATCTCACCGCCCGGGTCGAAGCCGGCGTACCTCACCCCACTCTCTCAGACGCACTCGCGGAGTTCAACCTCATCTGGCCCGTCGCCCCCATGCCCGGGCACGAATCCCTCGCCGACTCCGTTCTCTCCGGTTTCGCTCTGGGAAACTCCGGCCTGTTCCCCGATCTGCGTCACTGGGTTCTGGGAGCCACCGTGGTCGCCCGCGACGGCCTTATCTTCCAGGCCGGTGGACGCACCATCAAGAATTCATCCGGCTACGACCTCACCCGGGCCGGCGCCGGCGCCGGCGGATTGTTTGGCGTGGCCGCTAAACTACAACTCCGGCTCGAACGCCGCCCCGAAGTCGATCGCGTCGCTCCCATAACTCTCTCCGTCAACGACGAAGCCGCCGCCGTCCTCGCGCTGGCAACCGCCAATCTGGACCTCGTCCGCCGCCTCTCCGTCGCCGCAACCCCCGCCCATCCCCTTACCGCCCGTCTCACCCTGGCCGGCCGTAGCGAAGCCGTCGACTCCCTGTCGTCCCACATCGAAACCCAACACTCGTTATCCGATGATGACATCGAAGATCGGGGCCTGACCCTTTGCGCCACCGCCGGCGACTCTCTCGTCAGTTGGACGGCCGGCCCTCACACCTGCCTGGCGATCGCCCTCGAACTGAACCGACAGCAACCAGCCTCCGCCGTCGTGGCTCTCCCGATGCAGCGACGCGGATTTGTCACCGGCCCCGAACCCGACCGAATCGCCACGATCATCGCTGGCTCCGGCGCCACCCCTATCCACCTGCCCGACGGCTTTACCAGCATCGCTCCCTCCAAACTTCTCGCCCCCCCCTCACGTCCGTTCGCCGTGGTCCCGCTCCCATCCTGAATGCCTTCCGCAACCGAACTCGGTTCTTCGCAGCCACTTTCACCGGCTTCAGTCCCGTGGCGGCCACTCCATCATCGGGCTATAATTCACCTCTTCGGGGCGTAGCTCAGTCTGGCAGAGCGCATCGTTCGGGTCGATGAGGCCGGAGGTTCAAATCCTCTCGCCCCGACCACCATCTTCAGGTGCCGAATGGTTCAATCCTGGAGTGGAGACCCGCCACCGGTACGTGCCGTCTCAATCCCCGCCATCGCTGCTATCCTTACCCCACAGATCCCATTAATTCCGAGGGCAGTACCCGAGGGCAAGAATGAGCGATCACAAGGACCTGCCAACCAGCACCATCCGCCAGGCCTGGCACATTCCAGCCTCCCCTGAGAGCGTCTACGACGCCCTTACCATCGCCGAAATTCACGCCCTCTTTACCGGAAGCCGGCCACATCTGATACCCGCGTGGGAGGCAAGATGACCGCCGGTGGAGATTTCATCACCGGAGAGTATCTGGAGCTTGAGCGGCCTTCTCGCATCGTCCAGACATGGCATACGTCGGGTTGGTCAGACGGATACGAGGCCTCACGGCACGAATTCCAGATAGAGCCCGCCGACGGCGGAACCCAATGAACCATGATTCAGACGCTCGTGCCGTCCGACATGGAAGCCGAATTCGATTCCGGCTGGAAAGAGCACTACTGGGAGCCATTGAAGGCCCATTTCAAGAATTCCTAGTTGCGGAGGCTCAACCGCTGCCACTGTTCACAGCCCGTCCGTTTGCTAAGCGAAGCACTCGCAGGCCTTGCCGTGGCAGGACAACGGAAAATCCGCCACGGGTCCACGAAACCTTAGCCGTCGGAAGGATGTGAACACGGTGCATATCGATCTCAACCCTCGCTGGCCGGTCCTCAAGACCTACGACGCCGACCACCTCCTGCGCATAGCCCTTCCCCTCGGCGGCATCGGCACCGGCACCGTCTCCCTCGGCGGACCCGGCGATCTGCGCGATTGGGAAATCGTCAACCGGCCGGCTAAAGGCTGGCGACCCGGTAACCGCCGCCCCGGCCTGCCCCGCGCCTCCGTGTTTCCGCAGCGCACCAACACCTTCTTCGCCCTCTACGCCCGCCCCGAAGGTCGGGACCCCGTCGCCCGAGCCCTCGAGGGGCCGGTGGACCCCACAGAATACGAAGGCTCCCACGGCGCCCGAGCCATCAACAGCCGCCTACCCCGTTTTCGGCATGCCGAATTCCACGCCGCCTACCCCTTCGGCCAGGTCACGCTCAACGACCCGGATGTGCCCCTGGATGTGCGCCTCGAAGCCTTCAACCCTTTCATTCCCGGAGACACCGACGCCAGCAGCATCCCGGCCGCGATTTTTCGCTTCGTCCTCTCCAACCCCGGCGCCGACCCGGTAGACGCGGCCGTCTGCGGCAGCCTTGAAAACTTCATCGGCACCGACGGCTTCTACGGTCAGCCATCCAACAACACCAACGAGTTCCGCGACGACGGCGTCCGC
>CAUYYU010000355.1:0-2634 GCA_963577415.1 Chloroflexota bacterium | reverse complement strand
TGTCCACGATGTACAGCGCCGCCGCGCTCAATCGGGCCGCAGTTGGCGCAAATCCGAACGTTGCTGCTCACCGGACTCCCTCCAGCTCCCGCACCGACATGTGATTCCTGCCGTTCCGGTGTCACCGCGATCCGCCAATCGTGACCTGAAACCTACCGGACCCCATCGAATAAAGCATCTCCCATTGACCCACCCCGTACCGTCGCCCAAACTGAGCGGGCCCTCCAATTAACCACCCGAATCGAGGCTCACCCTTGCCGAAAGTGCTCATAGGCCGCCTGACCGCCGAGCTCTGGCTGCCCAACCTCATGCACAAGTTCACCGATGCAGGCTGGGATATCGCCATCAGCCCCGCCGAGCCTCCCCTCACCGAGGAAGTTCTCCTCGCCGAGGTGAGCGGCGTCCACGCCGTCATCGCCCACAACGCCGACCAGTGGACCGCCCGCGTCATGGACGCAGCCACCGACCTCAAGGTCATATCCCGCACCGGCGTCGGCTTTGAGCACGTCGACATCGATGCCGCCCGCGAGCGCGGCATCGTCGTCGCCACCACCCCCGGCTCCAACGCCGAGACCGTCGCCGATCTCACCTTCGCCATGATGCTCGCCCTTTCCCGCAAGCTCATCGCCAACGACGCCACCCTGAAGCAAGGCATCTGGAAGCCCATCTTGGCCAACGACATCCACTTCAAGACCATCGGCATCCTGGGCCTCGGCCGCATCGGTCGTGCCGTCGCCCGCCGCGCCGCTGCCTTCAGGATGAAAGTGATCGGCTACGACCCGTTCGTCGACCCGGCTGGCGTCCAAGAGGCCGACGTGCAGCCCGTCACACTCGACGAACTCTATTACAGGAGCGACTTCGTCACCCTGCACCTCCCCGCCACCCCTGACACCACCGGCATGATCGACGCCGGCGTACTCGCCGCCATGAAATCCACCGCCTTCCTCATCAACACCGCCCGCGGAGCCCTCATCGACGAGCACGCCCTCGCCATCGCCCTCCGCTCCGAACAGATCGCCGGCGCCGGCCTCGACGTCTTTGCCACCGAGCCCGCCAGCGACTCCCCCCTCGTGCGCCTGCCCAACGTCCTCGCCAGCCCCCACCTCGCCGGCAACACCAAAGAAACCATGGAGATCACGGGCGAGATGGCCGTCGATAACGCCCTCGCCGTCCTCGCCGGCGACTGGCCCGGCGAAGTGGTCGTGAACGGAGTGTATTCCCGCGATTGACATGAGATCGGTGAACGAGCAAATTCGATGAACTGCATATTGAGGCCACCTACCGGTTGGAGCGAAGGTGAGATTTGGATAATGATCATCGGACGATTCGGTGGGTAAGGCGGCCGGCTAGCCTTCGACGCGGTTGGCATCGATGTAGTCCCAGTTGAGCTCGATGCCGAGTCCGGGCCCCTGGGGGATGTGGACGTAGCCCTGGTCGTCCATAGGATCGCAGGGCGAGTGCAGGTAGGGTGGGGTGGCGTCGCGGTCGACGCCGGGCAGGGTGAGGCCGCGCTCGTAGTATTGACAGGTCTCTTCGGTGGTAGCTCCCAGGACGGCCAGATTGCCAAATCCGCCGACGTGAATTTCGCACTGCTGGCCGAAGGCTTCGTAGAGATGGACGGTTTTCATGGTGGCGGTGATGCCGCCGAGACCGACATCCATGCGGCCCATGTCGGCGGCGCCGGCTCTGATCCAGGAGGCGCGGGTGAAGGGGCCGCCGTCTTCCAACTCGGGGGCGAGGATGGCGATGTCGAGGGCGCGGGATAGCTCGACGTAGGCTTCCATGCGGCGCTCTTCCATGGGCTGTTCGAACCAGTAATAGCCGAGTTTCTCCAGCTCGCGGCCGACGTAGATGGACTCCTGGAGGGTGTAGACGCCCCAGGGGTCGTGCATAAGGACCATGCCGTCGCCGACTGCGTCGCGCACGGCGCGGCAGACTGCGACGTCTTCGTCGGGAAAGGCCGGTTTGCCGGGAGCGGGTTGCTGCGTGTGCGGGTCCCAGTAGATGTAGGCGTGGACCTTGAAGGCGGTGTAACCGCGCTCTTTGGCCTCCAGTGCGTGCTCGGCGTAAACCTCGGGGCCGCCGAGGTTGGGGGCGGTGCTGCAATAGGCCTTGACGCGGTCGCGATAGCCGCCGAGGAGCTTGTAAACGGGCAGATCGGAGACGCGCCCGAGGAGATCCCAGAGGGCCATGTCGACGCTGGCGGTCATGCGCTCGGTGAAGCCGTTGTGGGCGGTCATCCAATGCCAGAGGCGCTCACGGTCGAGGGGGTCTTCGCCAAGCAGAAGGGGCTTGAGGAGGGCGTCGACAACGGATTGAGGAGGGGCAGGGAAATAGGCGGAGTAGCCGCCGACGGAAAAGCCTTCAGCGCCGCTGTCGGCGCCGATGCGGAGGATGCGCATGGTGGTGTTGCGCAGCTCGCCGTCGCGCACGGCGTATCCCCAGCGGGTTCGCGTGGTCTCGGCGGGAATGGTGAAGGCGATGGTCTCTACTTCGGTGATTCTCATCTCGGTCTCATCCATTTCGTGCTTGGGCGGCAATGCCCGATTTTGCCCGAGTGCCGTTACTCTAGCGGACAGTTATTGCAGCGCTCCCGCGCCGGAATCAGGCGCGTCACCGTCCGCTTGCCCTTCG
>CAUYYU010000354.1:0-2639 GCA_963577415.1 Chloroflexota bacterium | reverse complement strand
ACGGACAATATCACCAATGCTAAACCTGTAACGAACAAGGTAACCACCCGCCACCGAATCAGATTTTGTAGCGACATAAATTGCATCGTAGCAGGCAGCTTCGGCCCGTCAGCCGGTTTCAACCACTGACGGCGTTCCAAATAATTTCCACCTGCCGCCCGGCCGGTAGATCGGTCCGGACGGCCACCACGTCGATTCGCCAGTCCACATCGTGCAGTTCCTTCTGGGCCAGGTAAGCCTCGCCCAGACTTATCAACTTCCTGGCCTTGGCGGCCGTGACGGCGTCCTGAGGATCTCCGTGACTTCCGCCCGAGCGCGTCTTTACCTCCACGATGACTATTTCTCCACCTTCCTCAGCCACGATGTTGATTTCACCCCGCGAGCAGCGGAAATTGCGCTCGCGGATGCGATAGCCACGGCGTCGAAGTTCTTTGGCCGCTACGTCCTCGCCCATTCGCCCGAGCTCATTCCTGGTGGGCGGCTTCCCGCCGAGCCAGTTTCCCAGCCAGCGCCGAATCATCCGGCCTCTCCTGCCAGTATTTGCCTCAATGGGGCGAAACTCCGGCGGTGCTCCGGGCACGGTCCCAATTCGATCAGCGCCCGGCGGTGGGCGGCGGTGCCATAGCCGACGTTGGTCTCGAATGCGTATCCGGGATTGTCCGTCGCGCGCCGTCGCATTTCTCGATCTCGCATGACTTTGGCGTAAATCGACGCTGCGGCGACCGAGAGGCACAACCGGTCGGCGTGATCTAGGCTGGTCGCCCGCCGATCGAAGCCGCAGCCCGGGGGCAGGCGCACAGAGTCCACCACCACGGCGTCCGGCATCGAGGGAAGGCCTTCCAGCGCCTGCACCATCGCCCGGCGCACCGCTTCGCCAATCCCGAGCCGGTCCACCTGCCACGCCTCCAGGATACCGAGCGACACCGACCGGGCCGAGCGGGTGATTTCCTCAAGAAGGACTTTCCGTTGCCCGGCGGTGAGCAGCTTCGAGTCGGTGGCACGGCGCAGCATCTTTCGATTTCGCAACACTTCCGGGCCCAACATCACGGCCGCCGCGTAGACGGGGCCAGCCAGACATCCCCGCCCGACCTCGTCCACCCCGGCAATCGTCTCGGCGCCTCCCCGCAGCAGGCTAGCTTCCACCGTCAGCCTGGGAATAGCCGGTGGGGCGGCCACCCGGTTTTGAATCCCAGGGGCCGCCACGAGTCGCCTAACGGCGAGCGCGTTCTTTCAGGCGGGCCGCCCGTCCCACCCGGTCGCGCAGGTAATAAAGCTTGGACCGGCGGACGCGGCCACGACGAGATACTTCGATCTTGTCCACGAGTGGAGAGTGCAGGGGGAATACCCTCTCCACCCCGATGCCATGTGAAATGCGGCGTACGGTGTAGGTCTCCTGGATCCTCGACCCGCGACGCTTTATGACTATTCCTTCGAACACTTGGATGCGCTCCCGGTCGCCTTCCCGGACCTTCACACTCACCTTCACGGTGTCGCCGACGGCAAATTCGGGGATGTCATCCTTTATGTGTTCGGCAGCGATTTCTTCAATTATTGTGGGCATAATCCGTCCCCGGGCGTCGATTGCCAGTAGTGATTAGGTAGTCAATTTTCCAGAAGTTGCCAGCTGGATCAATAGTATCCGCCGGCCCGGCCGATAGAGCCGAAATGAGGTTCTGGGTGAAGACCCGACAAGAGTTCCCTTGAACGGGTGTAGAACGCGCGCGATCCGGCGACTTTCCGGCAAAAAGCGCAAGGGCCATTCTACCATCCGCCCTGGCCGGTCGCCCGGCGATCGATTGCCTCGGTAGGGCGAGCCTGAACTGAGCTTCAACACTGGGGCCCACGGAGGCCAAGTGTGCGCAATCTGACGGTCGGATGTCACGTTTCGACCCTATAATCTGGGACGTCACCTTAGCGATTGTTCGTTTCAACCACCGCCACGCCGTTATTTGAGCATGACCCCAATCACCCGCCGCGCTCTCATCCGCACCGGCTCTTTCGGAGCTATCGGTCTGGCTGGCGCGCTCGTTGGCGGGGCCGGAGCGACGCTGGCCATCGCGGGAAACCGGTATGCCGGTCGCTTTTTCCCCGGTATGACGGTGGGCGGAGTTGATTTGGGCGGCAAAACTTGGAGTGAGGCGGTCGCCATCTTTGACGGCCGCTGGGCTGCCTTTCTGCAGACACCTCTCGTCCTTCGCCTCGATTCCCTGCAATGGAAGCCCACCGCGGAGGAGATCGGTCTTACCGTCGACTATCTGACGCCGCTGGCCGAGGCCTACAAATTCGGTCGCACCGGCGGCATCGCCGGCCGGCTGAGCCAGCAGCGTGAGGCCGTCTCCACCCCTCACTCATGGCCAATCCATGTCCGCTACCGCCCACAGAGCCTCTATGACTACCTCGACGGTCTCGCGGCCGGGGTGCGCAGAGAACCGGTGGACGCCAGCCTTGAGCTTATTGAGACCTCTTCGGCTAAGCGTTTCGTCCTGCGGCCCTCGCTGGCGGGCCGTCGCCTCATTGGACTCGAGGCCGTCCGCGACTTCGATTTCGATCTCAGCCGGCCTGAGACCATCCTCATCGACCTACAGCTCGAGGTGGCCGATCCCGCCGTGGAGACAGAACCGCTTCGTCAGATAGTCAGC
>CAUYYU010000353.1:0-2644 GCA_963577415.1 Chloroflexota bacterium | reverse complement strand
CTCGTCCCCCCGCCCCGCCCCACCACCGTCCAGCCCTTGACGCTCGCCATACCCAGCACCCGCGCCACCTCCGGACCCGTCCCCGGGAACACGATCGCCGCCGGCGATCCTCGATATCCCACCGTCCCGTCCACCGCGTAGGTCACCCTCGCCGCCGGTGACCCATCCACATTCGCCGTGCCCACGATCCGGGCCAGCGCCTCGATCATCTCGTCCTCACGCCGGTCCCCGCCGCAGCGTCCGCGCTCCCGCCACCAGGAACAGCAGCGCAAACCCCAGCAGCGCCAGCATTCCCCGCCACACCACCGTCTCGTCAATCCCGCTCCCTCCCACCATCACCGTTCTCACCGCCTCCACCGCATAGGTCATCGACATGATCTTCGATAGCCAGATGATCCAATCCGGCATCCCCGCCAGCGGAAAAAACGTCCCGCTCAGCAACGCCTGCGGCGTTATCAGCAGCGGTATGAACTGCACCACCTGAAACTCGTTTCGCGCGAACGTTGACGACAGAATTCCCAGATTCACCGCAACCAGAGTCAGCAACGCCACCGTCAGGAATACCCACACCAGGTTGCCGAACATGTGAATCTGCAGCGTCACCACCGTCACCGTCACGATCACGAACGCCTGCAAAAGGGCGAAGAATCCCAGTCCCAGCATGTAGCCGGACAGGATTTCCAGCCGCCGAATCGGCGTGATCATCAGCCGTTCCAGCGTCCCCTCCTGCCGTTCACGCAGAAACGCCACCGACGTCAGTAGAAACACGAAAAAATATCCAAAGAACGAGATAAACGCCGGCACCAGTCCGTCTACGATGTCCAGCTCTGGACCCGCTCGCACGAACTCACGCTCCAACTCCGGCGCCGGGCTATCCGCCGGCAACTGCCCCTGCGGCGCCGACCGCAACATCAGCGCCGCCTGCTGCGCGAATCTCGTCAACACCTCCGTCACCGGCGGTCGCGTGCCCTCCAGCACAAGCCGCGGATCGCCCTCCGCTGGCAGCACCAGCATGCCCTCCGCGTCGCCGGCCCGCAGCCGCTCGTAGCCTTCACTCAGCTCCACCGCCTCAATCGCCATGTCCGCCGGACCCACTCCCCGCAGCGCTCCCGCCGCCGTCGTTGCCGCCGCTTCCATCCGCGCATCCTCCGCCGCCACCAGCAGTGTCAGCTTCCCCTCCCCCGCTCGCAGCACCAGACCCAGCAGCAGCACCATCATCGTAGGCACCACGAAAATCAGCGCCAGCGTCCGGCGATCCCGCCACAGTTGCCGCACCACCCGCTTCGCCACCAGCATCACATTACGCGGCTTCATTTCCGCTCCCCACCAGTGTCAGAAACGCCCCTTCCAGGTCATTCGTCCCGGCCTGCTCCCGGATTTCACCCGCCGATCCCTCCGCCAGCAGCCGTCCTCTCAGAATCAGCCCCAGCGTGTCGCAGCGCTCCGCCTCATCCATGATGTGACTCGACACTAGGATCGTCGTCTTCCCCGCCGCCATCTTGCGAAAGCGTTCCCACAGCTGCGCTCTCAGCGCCGGATCGACCCCCACCGTCGGCTCATCCAGCAGCAGGACCTTCGGCTCATGCGCGATCGCGCACGCCAGTGACACCCGCTGTTTCACCCCTCCGCTCAGCGTGCGCACCTGGCTGCCGGCCCTTTCTTGCAGGCCCACGAACTCCACCGCCGCGTCCGCCGTTTTCCTCTCATTCCGTCCATAGCAGGCCGCGAAAAACGCCACGTTCTCCCACACCGTCAATTCGTCGTACAGCGCCGCCGCCTGCGGCATATAGCCCATATTCGCCAGCGCCTCCGTCGATCCCGGCGCTCGCTCCAGCAACCGCACCTCCCCCTCATCAACTTCCATTAAGCCGGCGATCAGCCGAATCGTCGTCGTCTTCCCTGCCCCGTTCGGCCCCAGAATTCCATAGATCGTGCCCTCCGGAATCGCCAGCGACAGCCCGTCCAGGCCCCGCACCGCGCCAAAGTTTTTCACCACCGCTCGCAGGCTTATCGCATCCAACTGATTCACCTCTCAAAGTAGCGCCGATCTCCATCATCATCGCATCCGCCGCCGGGCGCCGAGTATATTGCTCTGCGCCTCCCGTTCCCCCGGCGCCCCGGTCACTCCCATCACTCCCGTCGCTCGATTCAACTCCCGCTTTTGTGGCACACTCTCCCGATGTCCGATCAAAATCCCATCGACACCGCCGCCCCCGCCCCACCTCCCCCCGCCGCGGCCGGTTCCGATAGCCCCCGCGCCCGTTGGGGCCTCGTCCGGGCCAGCACCGTCGTCTTCGTCGCCAGCGCCGCCACCCTCTCCTCGAGCTCGTCGCCGGCCGCCTCATGGCCCCCAGCATCGGCGTTAACCTGTTCACTTGGACCAGTATCATCGGTGTCGTCCTCCTCGGCATCACCCTTGGCAACTACGCCGGTGGCCGCCTCGCCGACGCCCGCGGCTCCGAGACCCTCCTCGGCCTCATCTTCCTGGCCGGCGCCCTCGCCTCGCTGCTCGTGCTCGGCCTCGTCGACCCGGCGGTCGATCTCGTCCTCGGCTGGCACCTCCCCGCCCCCCTCCAGAATCTGCTCGCCACCCTGTTCACCTTCTTTCTTCCAGCCCTCATCCTCGGTGCCGTCACCCCCGTCA
>CAUYYU010000352.1:0-2650 GCA_963577415.1 Chloroflexota bacterium | reverse complement strand
TCTTCGGCCTCAGTCTCGTCGGCTTTGGCTTCTACAACCTCTTCGGCGTCGTCAGCCTCGGCGCTGTCCTCTTCGGCATCTTCGGCCTCAGCCACGTCGGCTTTGGCTTCTACAGCCTCTTCGACATGGTCAGCCTCGGCAGCGGAAGATTCGGTATCTCCGTCACTTTCAGTATCGGCGATATCAGAGGTGCCGACCACCGTGCCCTCGCCGTCGTCGGCAACGTCGAGTTCGGCCATACCGTCTTCGGCGCCGGCGGGGCTGAGGCGAATACGCCGTCGCCGGCTTTCAATGCTCAGGATGCGGAAATTGAGTACGTCCTCTTCCCGCATGGAGGCCAGGACTTCCTCGCCGATATCGGAGGCGTGGGCGAGACCTTCCACGCCTTCCTCCAGGCGAACGAAGACGCCGAAGGGCGCGAGCTTGGTCACGGTTCCCTCGACGACCATTTCGGGGACAAAGCGGTCTTCCAGGGTTGACCAGGGATCGGGCTGGCCCCGCCGGATACTGAGGGCGATTTTCTTTTCGACGCGGTCGAGGGAGAGGATATAAACATCGACCTCGGCGCCGGGCTGGAGGATTTCGCCGGGACTCGAAACCCGACTCCAGGAGAGCTCGGAGATGTGGGCGAGACCGTCGGCGCCACCGAGGTCGATGAAGGCGCCAAAGCTGGCCAGGTTGCTGACGCGACCTTTGCGCATCTGGCCGACCTGGAGTTCGTCGAGAAGCTGCTCGCGGCGTTCGGAGCGCAGTTCTCGTTCGGCGGCGAGCTCGGAGAGGATCAGGCGGTTGCGACGCCGGTCCATCTCGATGATCTTGAGTTTCAGGGTCTTATTGACGAGCTCGGAGAGCCGGGCGGCGACGTCTTCCCGGGTCTCATCCGGAGCGGCGGGGGCAAGGCTGACGAGCTGGGACATGGGCACGAATCCGCGAGGACCGACGTCGACGAGCACGCCGCCCTTGTTGAACTCAGTGACCCGGGATTCGATGATCTTGCCTTCGTTGTAAAGGCTCTCAGTCTCTCGCCAGAGCTTCTCCTGCATGGCCCGCCGGATGGAGAGCATGGCGGCGCCTTCGCCTTCTGGCTGGACGACATAAACGGGGATGGATTCCCCGATTTCAAGCTCGGGGCGGCTGTCCATTAGGTGGGGATCGAAGAGTTCGCGGCCGACGACGACGCCTTCGGCCTTCAGGCCGACATCGAGCATCACTTCTTCTACCTGGACCCGCACGACTACGCCATCGATGACCTCACCGCGCTGGAAAACGTTGACCTCGTGGTTGCCGGAGTCGAGGAGGTCGTCCATGGTTTCCAACTGTGAATAGTCGTAGTCGGGGGCGACTCTCTTGATCTCGGCGGCGATTTTGCTTTTGGGCACGAAGTAACAGATTCCTTTGTGAATTCAGATCGTGAAGGCGCACTTTACCTGCACAGGGTGGCCGTAAGTATATTCAAGGTTCGCGTAAGGGCAAATCGGCCGCGGCGGGGCCGGTGGCTCAGATCATCCGAATGCGCTCGTCGACGGCGTCCCGGACGAGGCGGGGGACGTCGGTCATGTCGTCGACGACCAGGCCGGTGCAGGAGTTGAGAACCTTGCCGAACTGGGCCGGTTGGTAGGCCAATTGGAATTCTGATTTCACCACTCCGACGCCGAAGGCCAGGACTTTCATGCGCTGGTTCTCGGACCTGCCCCGGTTGCCGCGATCAAGGTCCATGAGCACGCGTCGAAGCTCGGAGGGGTCGCTGCTGATGCCGTCGGTGACGACAAAGATGCTCTTCAGGCCGTCCTGGGCCTGGCAGCGCTCGATGGCGGTGCGCAATGCGCCGGCGTCGTCTGTGTCTTTGTGGTCCAGTTCGTATAGGCGGCGAAAAGATTCGCTGTGATCGCGGGGCTCGTATGACCGGTCGGAAAGAATTCCGCGGGGCCAGCGGCAGTCGGCGAAGCTCCACAGTGGGGTGACGTTGCTGCTGAACCCGAAGACCTCGAAGGGAATTCGGAGGCGCTCGTGAATCTCGATGAACAGCACGGTGGTCTCGACGAGCCGGTCGAATTTGCGGGTGGGGTAGCCCTTCTGCACCATGCTGCCGCTGATGTCTAGGAGGATGGCGCTGGCGAAATCCCGCTGGCGGTCTTCGCGGGGTATGCGGACGCCTTTGAGAAAGGCGGCGACGGGGTCGGTGAGGAGCCGCTCGGGGTGTTCGACATCGATTTCGCCCTGATCGCCGGTGCGCTGTTTGCGTGGCCGGCGCAGGGCGTCGTTCATGCCGTGACGGCGGCGATCCATGATGGCGGCGAGCCCGGGGCGGCGGCCGTCGCCGTCGATAGTTTCCCTGATCTGGTCTTCCAGGATGGATACGGCCAGGCGGTAGTCGAAGCGGATGTAATCGATCTGCTGGTCTTCTTCCTCCCGCATTTGCTGGACGAGGGAGGTGGTCCAACGATCGCCGCCCAGCTCGGCGGCGGAGGGCGGCCCGTGGCGTCCGCCGGCCCGATCCCGAGCGGAGAACCGCTGCAGGCGTCGACCGGCCTTGTCGTCCGATTCAGCTTCGTCGGCGGAGCGGGCGGCGGCGCGGGCACGCTCGATGTCGCCCTCGATTCCGGAAATCGAATCGGCGTCTTCGGGCAGATCCCGCGGCGCGTCGCTGTCG
>CAUYYU010000351.1:0-2671 GCA_963577415.1 Chloroflexota bacterium | reverse complement strand
GCCGTCGTCGCGTACTACCCGCCGGTTGATCTCAGGCCCCTGGCGCGTGGGATTACCACCGAGAATGCGAACACGCGCTTTCCGGCTCTGAATTTCGACCCGTCCGAAGCGTCGTCCATTTCGCCTATCGTCCATGTGTCGGGTGACGACCCGCCGACGCTGCTGATTCACGGTGACGCGGACGGTCTGGTGCCGGTCAGCAACAGCCATGACATGTATGCCGCCCTGCAAGAGCGGGGCGTCGAATCGAAGGTGATCATCATCCCCGGTGCCGGCCACGGATTTCGCGGCGCCGATGCTGAGCTGGCGATGACGGCGCTGGTCGACTGGTTCGGGATTCATCTCGGCGCTCGCACGTCGAACTAGGCACGCGACCCCGGTGCGCCGCTTGGGGGGTCACGAACTCGGGTGGTCCGCTCAGACCGTGCCAGCCTCTGCGATCAACGCATCCCGAAAGGGATCTTCCAAAGAATTCTTAGTGAATGGTTTGCAGGCGTTCCATTTGACTTGGCCCAAGCCGTCGCCTATGATCGGCCGGCTAATTTCGGCAGAATATTTCTCGTGAGGAGACGAACTGCAATGAAGGACATTGCCCGAAGCGCCTGGGTCGTGGCGGGATGCGTCGCCGTGGGGCTCTTGGCTTCCGCCCCGATTGGCGCACAGGAGCTCGAGGAATGGCAGGGAGAGGAGATCCGCACACTCTTGCTTGCGGTTGGGGAGGCCCGAAGCGAGAGCCGGGCTCCCGATGAGGGTGTCATCGAGTACTTGCCCAGCTATATGCAGGGCGCCGACGGCATCGCTTTTGTGCCGTTTACGCTGCTGATCGATCCGTCCGCGATCACCACGCCGAACTTCGCCGTCTTTGTCACGTTGACAGTCCCCAACGACGCGCCTGCTGCCGGTGTCCCGGCCGATACCGTGGTGTTCGAGAATAGCTTCTACGCCGAGGCGAACGAGGTTGATTCAGGGCAGGTCCGGGTCACCGGTGCGCTGCAATCGGCTGGCGGTGAGTATGACGTGTATATCGCGATCAGGGACAGTTTCGATGGGGAGGCCCCCATCGACAGTGCCATCAACCCGACGACGGGGCAGCCGGTCCGGACCACCGTTGTGCCGCCCATCACGGTCCTCCGCGAGCGGGTCACGATTCCTGACCTCTGGGCCGGCGAGCTGGCACTCAGCACCGTGTTTCTGAACGAGAGCGTGGAGATGCTAGCCGAAGCGCCCACGGCAGAAGACCTGGCCAAGTTTCCCTACACGCTCGGCGGCGCCCGCATCGTTCCCCGGCTCGACAACCGATTCACCAAGGCTGACACGCTGGGGTGGGTATTCCAGATTTACAACCCCGGGCACGACAACGGGATGCCCGATATCACCATCGACTACGAGTTCTATACGCAGAACGACGGGGGCGAGACATTCTTCAACCGGACCGCGCCGGTGGCACTGAGCAGCGAGAGGCTGCCACCCGGCTTCGACGTGGCGGAGGCCACTCTCGTAGATGGGCAGAATATCCCACTCGGAGGATTTCCCGCCGGTGACTATCGGCTACAGATCAAGGTGACAGACAACGAGCGCTCATCCGAATTGATGCATGACCTGCTGTTCACCGTCGCGGAGTCGTAGAGACCGTCGCTGACGTCGCGCGAGGAAATCGCAGCGGGGCTTCCACGTGCCCGGTGGCGCGACGTGCATTGAGACTCCGCGTCTATCCCGAAGGGGCCGGCCGCTTCCAGCAGAGCGACAACACCATCATCGGGCAGAAGGTGGCCGTAATGCCGGACCATCCGAAGATGTTGGACCAGAAAATCGTCCGACCGGGGACGAGGGTCGAGACCAACATCGCGATGGCGAGGGTCGTGCCGGCCCGCTCGGGATGCAGCATTTGCTGATAGATGTCTCAAGTGACCGCGCTCGAGGCCACCACGAGCAGCGAGTCAATCGTCGACATGATGGTCGCGGGGACCGCACTTGCTCGCCGGCCGGTCCCAGGCTCACCGTAAAGTCACCGTCCGCCCCCCACCAGCAGCGCGCGGCCAAAGAGTCCGGACAACTGAGTCTTATCGCCGGCGTCGAGGAATCGCCGAGTCGACTGGGACTTCGGGTCAGGCCGTCTCTAGGCGGACGCTATAATCGAGCGCCCCTACGAGCCTCATGAGCAAAGTGGTCCGTACGTCCGAGTCTCCCTGGTATCGCCAGGTGAACCGCGAACAGTGGCGGGCGTTTTTCGCCACCTTTCTCGGCTGGCTGCTCGACGGGTTCGACTTCACCATCATGACGTTCATCCTGGTCGACATCCAGGAGAGCTTCACGGTGGACGCGGCACTGGCGGGGGCGTTGGGGACGGTCACCCTCTTGTTCCGGCTGGTCGGCGGGCTCGGCGCCGGCATGATGGCGGATCGGTATGGGCGGAAGCTCCCGCTGATGTTGTCGATCCTCTGGTTCTCGCTGTTCGCGTTTCTCAGCGGGTTCTCGACCTCCTACGCCATGCTGTTCGCCTTTCGGGCGCTGTTCGGGATAGGGATGGGCGGTGAGTGGGCGGCAGGTATGCCGCTGGCGCTTGAGCACTGGCCGACGAGGCTGCGCGGGCTGGCGTCCGGGTTGCTGCAGGGCGGCTGGTACTGGGGCTACATCCTTTCCGCGCTGACCTTTTCCTACATCTACCCGATCT
>CAUYYU010000350.1:0-2673 GCA_963577415.1 Chloroflexota bacterium | reverse complement strand
TATTCGGAGTTTCACGAATGTCTAGCCAACGCGAACCTACCCATGCTGGTCGCCTCTTCCACTGCAAATTCTAAGCGGAATTATCAGGGAGACGGATGAATATCGCCCAGAGGGGAATTTGTCGTTTTACTTGCGATAAGACATCGGCTATTGACGACATAACTAGCCTTTTTCAGGACCCGGTTCCGGATGAGTGACTCGCAGATTGATACTAGCCAATAGAATCTCGCCATGAAGCAACTTGGTCAGCGTCCCGACGGTAGGCGGTCCCCCGAACGGGGCAATGCACCCCTCCCGATCCTCTTTGCCAGACGCGTTTTCGGCTCATTCTCGTCCCACCCTGACCGGTACCTAGTCCTCGCCGTTGCCCTCGCCGCGCTGCTCTTCTACGGTCTTTCCGCCGTGCCCGACGCCAACGGCGGCAACTGGGGCGAGTTTCAAACCTTCGGCTATATCGGTGGAATCGCCCATTCCCCCACGTATCCGTTGCTCACCGGCTCGATCTGGCTGGTCGGGCACGTCTTTGCCTTCCTGGAACCGGCCCACGCCGCCAACCTGACCAACGCCGGATTCGCCGCCGTCGCCACGGTGCTGCTGTTCGTCGCCGCCCGTGATCTTGCCGGCGGCAACGTCGCGGCCCTCGTCGCCGCCGCCGTCTTCTCCACCGCGTACAGCACCTGGGACCAGGCCGTCCAGGCCGAGGTCTTCAGCCTGCAGACCGCCCTGCTCCTCGGGGTGGTGGTCGCCCTGCGTTCCTACCATCGACGCCCCTCCCCCCTCGGCGTCGCCCTGGTCCTTTTTGCCACCGGGCTTTCCCTCACCAATCACGGCCTCAGCATCTTCATGGCCCCCGCCACCATCGGCTACCTGCTGATCGCCCGCCCGCGGCCACGCCCTTCAGTTCGCGACGTGGTCGGCTTTGCCGCCGCGTTCGTCCTCGGATTATCCCCGTGGCTGTATCTCCTGCGGGCTCGTCTTTTTAGCGTCGCCATAAGCGCCCCCGAGAACGAAACCCTCTTCGGTCTCCGCGAGATTCTCTACCTGGTCGTTGGCAAGCCGTTCGCCGACACCGAAGGCGGCGGCATCTTGGCATTTATTCTTTCCGACCCGGGCATGCTCTCCTTGCGTGGTGACGTCTTCCTCACCGGACTTCTGCGGGATTTCGGCTGGCCCTTTCTGCTGATCGCGGTGCTGGGTCTCAGCTTGATCTTCCGGCACGATTCCCGTTTCGGTGGGTGGATACTCTTCACCGCCTTCTTCTCCGGCCTTTTCGCCTTCACCTACCCGATCCTCGACTACGCCCGCTACTTCACGATCCATGTCGCCCTGGTGTCCCTGGGCCTCGCCGTGGGAATCGCCGGGCTGGCGAGGCTGGCCACCCGCCTGATTGAACGGACCTCGTCATCGGCAGGTCGTGTCGGCAGCCCGGTCGTGGCTTCCCTGCTGATTATTCTTGCCACTACTCACGTAGCCGGCCAGGTCGGTGGAGAAGCCGGCTCCGTTGTCGCCGGTCACCGCGACCACGCCGCCATAATGACCGAACACGGCGTCCGCCAGCTCCTGCACATGGAGCCCGACAGCGTCTACATGGTCGACTGGACATCCTCCTGGCACACACGCTACCTGGTCTACGCTCGTCAGATGTTCCGGGAGAAGGGCATCGACATCCGCACCGTCAACTACGGCACGATGGGTATCGAGCAGGCCGAGGACATCCTTTTCGGTGGTCGCCACCTCTACCTCCAGCGCACGACCGAGGAGTACGACCGGGACTTCAATGTCATCCCCGAGGGCGCCTTCTTTCAGGCGTTCCTCCCGCTCGAATTCGCGGATGGCGATCTCGTAAAGGGCAGCGACGAGAAGATCTATCTCATCTCCGATGGGGCCCGCCGGTGGATACCTACCGGCGAGATCTTTCTGGCATACGGTTTGCGTTGGGATCGGGTCCGCCAGATCGATGATCGCGATCTCAACGGCATCTCTATCGGGCCTGATCTGCCCGACCCTCGCTAGGGCCCGTGCAATTGAGTAGCAACAGTACCGGGCGCAGCTATCTCCTGATTGTCCCGGCGGCGCTGGGGGCGGGAGTGCTGGCGGCGACGTGGCGCGAGGGTCGGGCGCTGCCCTGGGAGGCAGGCGCGGACTGGCTGCTAGCGGCGGGACTGGGGGCGGCCACCACGGTGGCGGCGTGGGCGCTGGTGACGCTGGCGATGTCCTTCTTCGCACGGATGGCGCCGGGCCGGACGGCCGCACGCTTGCGAGCACGGGCGGAACAGACAATATCGTGCGGCTGTGGGACCAGGCCAGCGGAGAGCAGCTGGCGGTGCTGGAAGGGCACACGTTCTCTGCGAAGAGTGTGGCGTGGTCGCCGGACGGTCGCACGCTTGTAAGCGCGGGCGGAACAGACAATATCGTGCGGCTGTGGGGGGTGCCGCACAACTGACCGAGAGCTGGTTCTTAGGCTCGGCAGACCTGAAAACTGATCATCCCTGTCCGGTCATCGTGGTTTGAGACATAGGGAAGGATTGGACCCCCGGCTGGCCGCCGACACGGTTCAGCTGATAAGTAATACTTATCGTGTCCAGGGCGGCCTGTAACGGGCAGGCGGCAACTACCATCAAACCTTAGAACAGGGAAGTTACAGGCGTAACTTGTCGTCCTGTTATCGCGTGA
>CAUYYU010000349.1:0-2681 GCA_963577415.1 Chloroflexota bacterium | reverse complement strand
ATCCGACTTCGACGAAACCAAAGCCCTGCTCGATTCGTGCCGCGTCCGCTACCGGCCCGACGAGATCGGCTGTACCCTCGCCGAGGTCCGTGAAACGTTAGAGCGCATCAACGAGCCCGTCGGACCGATCGCACCCGAAAACTGGTTCCACCGCCGGAGCTTGAACGACGAAACATTCGACGCCATGATGGTGACCATAGAATCCCGAGGTTAGATACTCCATGAGCGCAGCCACAGAACCCGTCGTCCGCGTAGCCCTCATCGGCGCCGGCAGTTTTGGCCGTGCGATCGCCGGCATGCTCGCGCGCTTGCCCGAGCTCGAACTCGTCGGTGTTGCTGATGTCCACGCCGCCACCGCCGAGGCCTTTTCCACCGATTATGGCGTCCCGTCCTGGACCGATCACAAAGCCCTCCTGGCGGAGTGCGAATGCGACGCCGTCGCCATCTCTACCCCCCACAACACCCACCGCGACATCGCCATCGACGCCGCCGCGGCCGGCCGCCACATCTTTTGCGAGAAGGCCATGGCCATCAACGTCGCCGAGTGCAACGACATGATCCGCGCCGCAGACGAACATAACGTCCGCCTCATGGTCGGCCACAAGCGCCGTCTGCGTCCCGCCTACGTCGAAATCGAGCGTCTGCTCGACAGCGGCGAATTCGGCCAGCTGATGGCCATCAACGTCGCCGGCTACTTCGGCCGCGCCCTCACCGGCTGGTGGAACAGCCGCGAAGCCTGCGGCGGACTCCTCTTCTGGGCCGGCGTCCACGACTTCGACACCATCCGCAACCTCATGGGCGAGGTCTCCCGCGTCCACGCGGTCACCGGACCCAAGCTGTCTTCCTCGGTCACCGACTACGAAGACTCCATCGCCGTCAATCTGAATTTCGCCAGCGGCGCCATCGGCTCAGTCCAAGTCTCAACCTTCTATCCCATGGCCACCTACCGTACCTCATTCGATTACGAGATCGTATGCGAGCACGGCGGCATCGCCTACGACTCCCGCCAGGTCGCCATCCACCATCAGTTGCAAGACCAGCCCATGCAGACAACCTTCTTCGAAGGCTACGGCCACGACGTCGCCTACGACCTGGAATGGTCCAGCTTCGCCGCCTGGGTGCTGCGCGACGAGCCGCCCATCCTCACCGGCGAGGACGGTCTCCGCTGCATCGAGATCATGCAGGCCGCCTACATTTCCGTCGCCACCGGCGAAGCGGTTGACCTGCCTCTCGCCACCGACGACACCCGCCCCTGGGGGGCATAGCCCTCGTTCAATCTCCCCCTTGCCGTGGTCCATGGTCTTCATCGTCTCCGCGGCCATTGGTGTATAAAAACGCGGAGGACTCGCCCCCCACAACCGCCAGGGCCAGGAGAACGCGATGAAGGCCATAGGTCCAGGACAGGTACGGCTCCCCCGATGAAGTCCTGAGACTTGAGGAGATCGACACGCCCCGGATAGAGGACAATGAGGTTCTGGTGCGCGTTCACGCGGCCTCCGTCCATCCGGATATCTGGCATGCCGTCACCGGCTACCCGCGTGTCCTCCATCTCATGGGATCCGGGCTACTCAAACCGAAGAACCGGGTTCCGGGCATTGATGCGGCGGGAACGGTTGAGGCGATCGCCGCGAACGTAACCCGTTTTCAACCCGGGGACGAGGTATTCGGCGAGACCCTCAGCGGCCATCAGTGGCACAACGGCGGGGCCTTCGCCGAGTACGTGGCGGTTCCCGAAGACGTGCTGGCGCTGAAGCCATCCAACCTCACGTTCGAACAGGCCGCCGCTGTACCCACCTCCGCATTCATTGCCATGATGAGTGTTCGCGATCAGGCCCAGGTGGAGCCGGGGTAGAAGGTTTTGGTCAACGGCGCGGGCGGTGGCGTTGGGGTCTTCGCCGTGCAGCTCGCCAGGGCGTTCGGCGCGGAAGTCACCGCCGTGGACAGCACGGAGAAACTGGACATGCTCCGATCCATCGGCGCCGACCAGGTCATCGATTACACCCGGGAAGACTTCACCCGGAGTGGCGAGCGCTACGATTGCATCCTCGACATCGCCGGGAGGCATTCGTTCTCGGACTGCCGGCGCGTGCTCACCCGCAAAGGGGACTACATTCTCATCGGCCACGCTCACTACGGAGATTCGGGCGGTCGTTGGATCGGAGGCATCGCCACCATCCTCAAGCTGCTCGTGGTGTCACCGTTCGTCAGCCAGGGGATGGGCGGGTTCGCATCGGTGAAGAAGAAAGAGTGGTTGGGGGTCCTGACAGAGCTCATCGAAGCTGGCAAGCTCACCCCGGTCATCGACCGCACCTACCCGCTGAGCGAGGTCGCCGAGGCCATCCGCTATATGGAAGACGGACACGCTCTGGGCAAGGTCGTCATCACCATCTGAGGGGCATGTTACCGCCGGGATCGCTCCCTACGAGTAGCTCAGCTTGTCTCCCGGCTTCATCACCAGCAGCTCGGTCCGCGGCGTCAGGTCGTTGATCCGCCGACGCAGCTCGTCGATGTCCGCCGCCTGATTCGGAAACGTGTCGTAGTGGCACGGAATCACCGCCCGCGGCCGCATCAGCTGCGCCGCCACCGATGCCTCCTTCACCCCCATCGTGTACTTGCCGCCCACCGGCATGATCACCAGATCCGGCGCGTACAACTGACTAAGCAGCGCCATGTCCCCAAAC
>CAUYYU010000348.1:0-2707 GCA_963577415.1 Chloroflexota bacterium | reverse complement strand
TCGCCAGCAACCTGTACCTCCTTAATGACCTCCTTCACCACCGTCTTACCGGCAACCTGCACCTCTTTGATGACTTCAACGGGCACTTCGACGCGTTCGACGACTGTCTCACCACAGGCGGCCAATAATGGGATCGTCGTTGACCCCAGAGTGACGACCAAAAAATTTCGTCTGCTTAAATATTTCCGATTTCTCATTTCATCCCTCCCAATTTGTGCCATTAGTACCCTTAATGACGGTCACTTAGTATACGCGGCCGACCGTATCGCGGCCGACCGTATCGCGGCCGACCGTATCGCGGCCGACCGTATCGCGGCCGACACGTGCGCTTGGATTTGATCTCATCTCCAATTCCGTAACGTCGTCTCTCACATATGTCAGCTCCCGGTTTGCTCTGCACGGGATGACTACCTCTGTGATCGGGTCGCAGTGCGTGCGCGATTCATATCTAAATTAAGACCCAATTCCTCGACCTGTTTTCGGTGGACTCGGGGGTCATGGGCGGAGCTGGTCAGATGCCGCGCCATCGCTTCTCGAGCCTCAGTCGCTGCACCAGTCAATATCGCTACTGCTATTTCTTTGTGTTCCCGGTGAACGCGTGGCGCAGCCCCAAAGATGACGGTGCTCACTTCCATCCCGACACGCAAGAGACCGTATAAGGGCGACAGCGCCTGGAATGCGAATGGGTATTTGTCGCCCTCAGGATCGCCCGGTGGAATGCCACGTCGGCGTCGACAAAACCGGCCGGATCGGGTGAGGCGTCTACAGGGACGGCCTCCATCTTCGTCAGAATGTCCTGTATCTGCGATTCGGAGGCGCCGTTATTCTCACCGGCGACGACAGCGGCTCCAAAAGTCTGCGGGTGGGCACCGCGACCTTCCGACCCGACGCCGGGCTGCCCTGCCACACCCATGATTTCGACGAATCGATAACGATCCTGAGCGGAGAGGCCACCATCTTCGTTGACGGCCGACGAACCCTGATGCGCGCCCGCGACACCGCCTTCGTCCCCGCCGGATCGCCACATCGCTTCACCAACGACCATCCCACGGAACCCATGGTAATGCTCTGGGTCTACGCCTCCGACAGTACCGCTCGCAACATCGTCGACTCGGCCCTCTGCGAGGCCAACGGGGATTAGGCGGCCCCGATCGCGCCACAATCAGCACAGCCGGAGGCTGTTCCGGCTACCACTCCGCCACCGAGCCGTCCTCCCAGCGCCAGTCCGGCCGATCCACGGGCTGGTACGGGTACCGGGCCGCCGCCTCCTCATTCAGCTCGATCCCCAGTCCCGGCCGATCTGGCAGCTCCGCGTAGCCGTTCTCTACCACCGGCCCGCCTTCGAAAAGCTCCGCCTGAAGCTCCGCTCCCGGATAGACGTACTCCTGAATCGTGCAGGCCGGGGAGCAGGCATCCAGGTGCAGGGAAGCCATCGTGCTCACCAAACTTTGAGGGTTATGCGGGGCCACTTCCACAAAGCGTGACTCGGCCATCGCGGCGATCTTCTTCATCTCCAGGAGCCCGCCGGCATGCACGATGTCGGGCTGGATGTAGTTAACCAGGTGCCGGTTCACGATGTCCGCGAAGGCCCACTTGCCGAACAGCCGCTCGCCGGTCGCCAGCGGCACGCGGGTCTGGCGGCCCAGCCATTCCAGCGCCTCGACATCCTCCGGCGGAGTCGGCTCCTCAAAGAAGAGAATGTCCAGTTCCTCCAGCCGCCGGCCCATGTCTGCGGCCTGCGCCAGGTTCAAACGCCCATGGGCGTCCACCATGATGTCCACGCGGTCCCCTACCGCATCCCGTACGGCCCCCACGCGTTCAACCTCGAACGAAATCCGCGGCGGCATGGCGACCACCCCCCGCCCGTCCACCCAGGCGGGCGTGAGTTTCAGACCGTTAAATCCGGCCTCCACCATCTCTGCGGCATGCTCCGCCAACTCCGCCGGGGCTTCCCCCCCGATGTGGGTATACAGCCGTATGCGATCGCGGCAGGCACCGCCGAGCAGTTGATAAACGGGTACGCCCAGCACCTTGCCCTTGATGTCCCAGAGCGCGATCTCGACAGCGCTCAAAGCGCTGCTCAGAATCGGTCCACCGCGCCATCGCGGTCTCCGGTAGATGCTCTGCCATAGACCTTCTATCCGCGCCGGATCCTGACCGAGCAACGTGCGCCCCAGTTCCAGAATCGCCGCCTCGGTCGCCCGCTCCTTGCTCGCCACGTGACCCTCGCCGAGCCCGGTGACGCCCTCGTCGGTGTAGACCTTGACGAAAACCCAGTTGTTTTTCGGGGCCCCATCGGCACCGGGTATCCCCACCGTGAACGTCCGCAAATCCGTGATCTTCATCGCTCGCAAGCTCCCTAGAGACTGGATGGTTCGCCGTCGGTCACCGCGACTTTCGACACGGCCGACTTGGTCGCATAATAGGGTCCACGAAAGAGGTGATGGAAATCAGCAGGCGGTGGCTGAACTCCGGTCGGGCGGACGCGGCGAGGAAGCTATCGACTTCCGGCTTGGGAAGCGTGCGTTCGGGGTTCCAGGCCTTGGCCTGAACTGCCCATAGGTCCCCGTCATGGGTCTCGGCCACCAGATCAATGCCGGTATCTGGTCCCCAGCGATCAGGCCATTCATCCCAGAGCCAGACCTTCTTCAGTTCTTTTTGATAGGCCGGGTGCGTGCGCAGGTAGTGCTGGCAGATTTCCTCGAAG
>CAUYYU010000347.1:0-2709 GCA_963577415.1 Chloroflexota bacterium | reverse complement strand
TGCCTGACCGACCCCACCCCCTCCCCCCGGCCTGATGAACATCCGCTCCGTTGAGGCCCACGTCGCCTCCGACGGGCTGCGCAACGCCACCTACGTTACTATCACCACCGATTCCGGCCTCACCGGCTTGGGTGAGGCCTACACCGCCGGACCCGATCTCGCCGTCGCCGAAACCATCCGCTACATGGGCGAATGGCTTATCGGGCAGGACGCCACCCGCCGCGAGCGTCTCTGGGCCGAGTGCTATCGTGGCCTCCGCTTCCCGGCTGGCGCGGTCGGCTGGGCCGCCATCAGTGGCATCGACCTCGCCCTCTGGGACCTCGCCGGCCAGGCCGCCGATCTGCCTGTCTACCAGCTCCTCGGTGGCGCTTTTCGAGACCGCGTCTGGGTCTATCACGATGTCGTCACCGGCGAGCCCGCCACTATGGCCAACGAAGCCCGCGCCGCCCACGACGACCATGGCTTCACCGCCTTCAAACTCTCCCCCTACGCTACCGAAGACGACTCCCTCCCGTGGCGCGCCATCTGCGATCTCGTCGTCGCCCGCGTCGGGGCCGTCCGCGCCGCCCTCGGCGACAACGCCGAGATCGGGGTCGACTTCCACGCCAAAATCGAAGAGCCCGCCCGCGCCGCCGAGCTCGCCCGCCTGCTCGAGCCCTACCGTCCCTTCTTCATTGAGGAGCCCATCCGAGCGGGCAACCACGATGTCATGGCCGAGACCCGCCGCCTCTTCAACCTCCCCCTGGCCACCGGCGAGAGCCTCTACGGCAAGCACGAATTTCAGGCCCTCATCGCCGCCGGGGCCGTCGATCTCCTCCAGCCCGACCTCCTTCTCTGCGGTGGCCTCACCGAATTGACCAAAATCGCGGCCCTGGCCGAAGCCCACATGCTCTCCCTCATCCCGCATAATCCCTTCGGCCCCCTCACCACCCTCATGACCGCTCATTTCGGCGCCGCCTGCCCCAACTTCGTCCTCATGGAGCTCCCCCAGGTCAGTCTGCCAGGCAGTGCCGAAGAAAAGGCCCAGCGACTCCGGCGCTCCTTCGTTGAAACCGATTTCGAAGTCTCCGACGGCCACCTCCCCCTCCCCCCCGGCCCCGGCTGGGGCGCCAGCCTCAATCTTGACAACATCGCCAAACATCCGTATCAACCCTGGCGCCGGCCGGTCCCCGTGAAGGCCGACGGCGGCTTCGGCTTCTACTAGGAGGCGCCCCGTGAGCTTTAGTCCTCGTTTCTCCGTCGGTCTTTACCAGCACCTCTCGCCAGACCACATGGACCAGCCTTCCAACGACGAGATCGACCGGGCCTTCATCCGTCTGGATGGAGTCCCCGACCTCGCCGCCGTCGAGTTCTTCTCCACCACCACCGTCACTCCCGACAACGCCGCCCACGTCAAACGCCGGCTCGACGAGCGCGGCCTCACCTGTTCCATCGTCCATCACGGCGAGCCCTACATCCGCGGCCAGTTCCCCGACTCCGCCCTCACCGCCCCCGGGCCCGATGAGCGCCGCGCCGCCATCGACATGTGCCTCCGGGCCGTCGAAGTCGCCCGCGCCCTCGACGGACTCGGCGTCTACGTCTTCACTCCCATGGATGGCGCCGACTATCCCTTCCAGCAGGATTTCAGCGCCGCCCGCGAGTACACCATCGAAGCCCTCCACGAGATCTCCGAGGCCGCCGGCGACCTCAAAGTCGCCCTCGAATTTCGTCCCTACGCTCCCCGCGGCTGGGCCAACGTCGGCTCCGTCAGCAAGTCCCTGGATTTCATCAACGCCGTCGACCGACCCAACCTCGGCATCCAGCTCGAGGTCAGCCACACCCTCATGAGCCTGGAAAATCTCGCCCAGGCCGCCTGGGAATGCGCCCAGCGCGACCGCCTCTTCCACGTCCACCTCAACGACACCCAGCTGCCCCAGGACCTCTCCACCATCTTCGGCACCCAGCACTTCTGGGAATGCCTCGAAATGCTTTACTGGCTGCAGGAAGCGGAGTATCCGCACTACCTCGGACTCGACGTCGTCTGGACCCGCGAGGACCCGGTCCGCGCCGGCACCCAGTTCATCCGCAATACCCAGTTCATGCTCCGTATCCTCGATTCCCTGGACCGTCCCGCCATGGCCGCCGCGATCGCCCGCAACGATATGCTTGGGACCCAGGAAATGCTCTGGAAGGCCCTCCGTGAAACGTCCTGAAGCAACTCATTCCGCGCCTACCACTCAGAAGAAAGTGCCTGTGGCACCATGAAATTAGGCATTTCCCTCGCCTGCTACCGCTGGGTCATGTATCCCTACCTGCGCCGCGACCGACCCGAGCACAAGTCCCTCGGCCGGCCCGAGCCGTACCTCCAGACCATCACCGGGCCCGGTCCCTCCGAATTGCCTCGCAACTGGCTCATCGACCGCATGGTCGATCTCGGGCTGGAATCCCTCTATATGGGCACCGCCTACCTGGACGACCATGACGACGCCCGCTCGTTTCGCGATCGGATGGCCGCCAACGAACTCGAACTCATCGGCGGACTCGGCCTCACCCTCGCCGCCGCCGAAGACGAATGGCGGGCCGGACTCTTCGAGCAAGCCGTCAGCGACATCCGCCTCCTGGCCGCCGCCGGAGCCACCTTCGCCGCCGCCGTGAACGACCGGCCCGACAGCCTCAACCACTTCATAAAAGATCCGTCAATCGACGAGCAGATGGAGCGCGCCCTCCGCA
>CAUYYU010000346.1:0-2710 GCA_963577415.1 Chloroflexota bacterium | reverse complement strand
GAAAAACCGGGGCCGCAGACTTGGAGACGCAGCGTCTATCGCTACAACATCCGAACTTTCGGCGCACCCTTGATGACGGCTTTCGATTGCCCCGACCCGTCGGTTTCCACGCCCAGCCGCTCGAGTTCGACCACCCCGCTGCAGGCCCTGTCCCTGTTGAACAACCATTTCGTCATCGAACAATCGCAGTTCATCGCCGGTCGTATCGGTGCACGCGGCGGCGGTGTAGAGGCATCCGAGCAAGTCGGCGCGGCCTACCAGCTTGTCCTGCTGCGCGATCCCACCGACGCGGAACGCGAGCGGGCGGTGCGCTTTGTTCGCCAACACGGCCTGGCTGGGTTATGTCGCGTCCTCGTCAACAGCAACGAGTTCCTCTATGTCTTCTGATTCGCAAAGACAAGCCGGCTGCACCGGTTACCGCCGTTTCGTCAGCCGCCGCCAGTTTCTTGAGACCATGGGCGGCGGCTTGGGGTCAATCGCGCTGGCGGATCTGCTGCAGGCGGATGGGCAGCTGCCCTCGACCTATCACGCGCCCACGGTCAAACGCGTGCTGCTGCTCTTCATGTCGGCGGGGGTTAGCCATGTCGATAGTTTCGACCACAAACCAAGCTTAAAGAAGTATGCCGGCCAGACATTGGACACGGCGCTGGAGACCGACGCGAAGAGCATCCGCGATGTATTCTTCCGCCAACCGGGTGTGCTGATGCCCAGCCCCTTCGAGTTCCAGCGATACGGGGAGTCGGGCCACTGGGTGTCGCAGCTGTTCCCTCACATGGCCCAGCACGTCGATAAGATGAGCTTTGTCCACTCGATGGTGGCCAAGGAAAACAGCCACGGACCTGCCATGTACGACATGAGCACCGGCTTCAGCCGGAACGGGTTTCCCTCCATTGGCTCGTGGGTCACCTACGGATTGGGAAGCGAGACCCAAAACCTGCCCGCTTTCGTTGTGCTTATGGATCGCGGCATGCCGCCATCCGGCAGCGCCAACTGGGGGAACGGGTTTTTGCCCGCCCGCCATCAGGGAGTCGTCTTCCGCAGTGCAGGCGACCCGATCCTCGACCTAGCCCCTCCCGGCAGCCTTGCTCCCCAGCAACAAAAGGCCTCCTATGATCTGCTGGCGAAGATGAACGCGGAACACCTCGGCAAGCATCCTCATGTTGGCGAGCTGTCGGCACGCATCGCTGCCTACGAACTGGCCGCCCGCATGCAGATCAGTGCGCCGGAAGTGGCCGATCTTTCGCGCGAGTCAGCAGCCACCCACCAACTCTACGGCACGGATCGCAAAGACAAGCGTCACGCGAGATTTAGCCGCATGTGCCTGATGTCGCGACGCCTGCTGGAGAACGGCGTCCGTTTCGTCACCGTGTTCAGCGGCGGCTCCAACAACGTGCAGGACAACTGGGACGCCCACGGGAACCTCGTCGATAACCACACCAAGAATGCTCTCTCGGTCGACCAGCCCATCGCCGCGCTGCTCGCCGACCTCGACCAACGCGGCCTGCTCGAGGACACCCTGGTCATCTGGACCGGCGAATTCGGACGGACGCCGACCAGCGAGGGCGGCAATGGGCGCGACCACAACATCAGCGGGTTTACATCGTGGATGGCTGGCGGTGGCATGAGGCCCGGATTTTCGTATGGCGCCACCGACGAACTGGGCTTTCGCGCCGTCGAGAACCGTGTGGAGATCCCCGATTTCCACGCCACGATTTTGCACGCCCTGGGACTCGATCATGAGGCCCTGAGCTACTACTACGACGGCTTGGAGCGCCGCTTGACTGGAGTCGCCCCGGCCACAGTGGTGAAGGCACTTTTTGCGTAGAGCGCTCACTCGCTCACGCCCGTCCTACAAAATAAACGCGGCGCCCAGGGCAACGCCTGGCCACCCTGGTCGAGGTTCCGAATCCCTGATCGACCTGTCCCGAGCGACTCCGTGAGCGGAGCGCAGAATGCCGAATATGAGATGGAAGATGGGCAGAGTCACTGTATGATCGATTCCTCGTGGCGTCCGGTCGGCATGCAGATTTAGGGCGCCGCTTGCCCACAGGGAGGGATGTCAGGTGACGTATCCTAACATCAGGAACTTGGAGCCGTGCAGAAGAGAACCATGAACGCCAACAATCACCGTAGCCTGGACAAGGCTGCGATCGGGACCCTGGTGTTGGCGACCGTTCTCGGGGTGGCGCTTCTGGCCCGCGGCGAATCGCTACCTGACCTTCCGGGTTTCAGTGAAAAGGACCGAAGTTACTGGGCCTTCCAGCCCGTGGTCGAACCAGCGCTGCCGGGTATTGCGAACCCTGCGGGAATTCACAATCCGATCGACCTTTTTGTGCGCGCCGAGCTGGAGGGAAGGAGCCTTGTGCCCGCGCCGCCGGCTGCCAAACGAACCCTCATCCGGCGAGCCACTTTTGACCTCACGGGGCTGCCGCCGACCCCGGAGGAGGTCTTCGCCTTTCTCGCGGACGATTCACCAAGCGCCTACCAATCGCTGATCGATCGTCTCTTGGCGTCGCCGCGTTACGGGGAGCACATGGCGCGCCATTGGATGGACCTCGTGCGGTATGCGGACTCCGACGGCTTCAAGGCGGACAAGTACCGGCCCGACGCATGGCGTTACCGCGACTACGTGATCAGCGCCTTCAACGAGGACATCCCCTATGACCGTTTCGTCCACGAGCAACTCGCGGGCGGCGAGATGTATCCCGGC
>CAUYYU010000345.1:0-2728 GCA_963577415.1 Chloroflexota bacterium | reverse complement strand
GTCGGCGACGTTTTCATGGTTCAGCCCGCCGCTCATCATCACCGGCCGCTCCGATGCTATGCTCCGGGCCAGGGAGAAATCCCACGGCCGGCCGCCCCCGCCCACGGTACCCGGCGCGTCGAGATGGATAGGTCCGGTGGGATACGGCGCAGGATCGGGCAGTACCCCCTGCGGGGTCGCTTTGAAACTCTTCATGGTCAGGATCAAAAACTGATTACAAAACTCCGGTGATTCTTCGCCGTTTAATTGAATGATGTCCAGTCCAATAGTGTCGATGGCCGCCTGGACTTCCTCGATTGTCGGGTCCACGAATACCCCCACTTTGAGCACCCCGTCGCCGGCCTCGCCCAGTATCTGCGCCGCCGCATCCAGCCTGACCCGGCGGCGGGCCGGGCAAAGAATCACCCCTAGCATATCGGCTCCGGCGGCGACCGCGACGGCGGCGGACGCCGGGTCGCGCAGGCCGCATATCTTGATCTTAAGCGGATCAGGCATCGCCGGCCCCGCGCAACGCCCGCAGCGCCGAAGCCGGATCGGCCGAGCGGACCAGGGATTCGCCGACGAGAACCGCATCGACTCCGGCGCGGGTCAGCCGGCGGACGTCAGCGGCGGTCTTGATGCCGCTCTCGCTGACGTGGATCACGCCAGACGGAATTTCGGGCCGCAAACGCTCGGTCGTTTCCAGATTTGTGTCGAACGTCCGCAGGTCTCGATTGTTGACGCCGATGATGTTCGCTCCGGCTGCCACGGCTTGCTGAATTTCGTGCCCGTCGTGAACCTCAACCAGGCAGTGAAGGTCAAGGTCCCGCGCCAACCCGAGCAATTCGGATAGACCGTCCAGCGCGGCCACGATCAGGAGAATCGCGTCGGCGCCCATGACTCGGGATTCGTATACTTGGTAGTGGTCGAGGATGAAGTCCTTGCGCAGCACCGGTAGGGCCGTGGCGTCCCGAGCCGACTTGAGGTCGTCGGGCGACCCTTGGAAGAAATCTGCGTCGGTCAGCACGGAAATGGCGGATGCGCCGCCGGCCTCGTAAGCCCGGGCCAGCTCGACGGCATCGACATCCGGAGCAAAGGCGCCGGCGGAGGGTGAGGCCCGCTTGATCTCGGCGATCACTGAGACGCCGTCGGTGGCTAGCGCGCTCTTGAAATCCCGGACCGGCGGGGCCGACCGGGCTCGATCGCGCAAGGTCTCCAGGGACGTGATTTGGCGGGCGGCGTCGATCTCTTCCTGCTTACGCTCCAGGATGCGGTCCAGGATCGTCGTAATGGAGCGCATCGACTTACGCCCCGTTGCTGACTTCGACGAGGCGGTCCAACGCGGCCGCCGCCCGGCCGGAAGTAATGGCTTCTCGGGCCAGATCGATGCCAGCGCCAATATCATCCGCGAGACCGGCCACGACCATGCCGGCGGCGGCGTTGAGCAGAACGATGTCCGCGCGCGATCCGGTATCCCCGGCGAGGACGGACCGGACCATTTCCGCGTTTTCGGCGGCGGTACCGCCGGCCACTTCATTGAGTGGGGAACGGCTCAGGCCAAAGTCTTCCGGTGCGATCTCGGTGGCGTTTACCACGCCGTCACGAACCGCCGCCATCCGCGAGGGTCCGGCTATGGATATTTCGTCCAGACCTTCGAGCCCGTGCACCACCAGGGCGTGCTCGGTTCCCAGCCGCGAAAGGGCGCCGGCTATGAGATCGACGAGTTCGGGGCGGGCGACGCCGAGGACCTGGCGGCGGACACCGGCCGGATTGGTCAGCGGACCGAGTAGGTTGAAAACAGTGGGGATGCCGATCTCGCGGCGCAATGGCGCGGCGAACTTCATGGCCGGGTGAAATACGGGCGCGAACATGAAGCCGATGCGGGCCTGTTCGATGCACGCCGCCACCGCGCCGGGAGACAGCTCGATCTTGACGCCGAGCGCCTCCAGCACATCGGCGCTGCCGCTCTGGCTGGTGGCGGCGCGGTTGCCGTGCTTGGCGACCCGCGCCCCGCCACCGGCGACCACGAAGGCGGCGGCGGTGGAAATATTGAACGTGTTCTGCCCGTCGGCGCCGGTGCCCACCACGTCAACCAGCGGCCTGGCATCCACGTTCACTCGCAACGCCCGCTCTCGCATGACGGCGCCCATACCGGCTATCTCGTCGGCGGTCTCACCCTTCATTCGCAAAGCGGTGACGAAGGAGCCGAACTGCGCCGGAGTCGGTGCTCCATCCATGATTTCGGTCATGGCGGAGGCGGCTTCGTCGTAAGTAAGCGACTCGCCCCGGAGCAGTGTCCCGGTCGCCTCGACTATCACGCTTTCCCTTCCAATCCGTAAAGGTTCAGAAACCCGGCGAGCAGATCCTTGCCGGCCACGGTGAGGATGGACTCCGGATGAAATTGGACGCCGTGCACGGGATGCTGCCGGTGGCGGAATCCCATGATGAGGCCGTCGTCGGTTTCGGCGTCGACTTCCAGTATGTCGGGCAAAGTCTCGCGGTCCACGATCAGGGAATGGTAGCGGGCCGCCTCAAAGGGGGTTGGGAGCCCGTCGTAGATGCCGCTTTCGTGATGATGGACGGCGGAGGTTTTGCCGTGCATCAAGACCGGGGCGGCCACGATGTTTCCACCGTAGGCCTGGCCGACGCACTGATGCCCAAGGCAGACGCCGAGTAGCGGCGTGGAAGGGCCGAGTTCCCGGACCAAGTCCAGCGAGACTCCAGCCTCATCGGGCGTGCAGGGCCCGGG
>CAUYYU010000344.1:0-2735 GCA_963577415.1 Chloroflexota bacterium | reverse complement strand
TCGCTTCTGCGGGCGGTGGGGATTACAGACCACGAAATGAAACTGCCGTTCGTGGGCGTGGTCAGCGCCTATAACGAGATCATTCCGGGGCACGCCCATCTGGACAAAGTGGCCGAGGCGGTTAAGGCGGGAGTGCGGATGGCGGGAGGAGTGCCGTTTGAGTGTGAGGTCCCGTCGGTGGACGACGGCATCGCGATGAATCACGTGGGTATGAAGTACTCGCTGCCGTCGCGGGAGCTAATCGCGGACTCGGTTGAAACGATGGCGATAGCCCACTCGTTTGACGGCCTGGTGTTGATCCCCGCTTGCGACAAGATTATTCCGGGGATGCTGATGGCGGCGGCGCGCCTCGACATACCGGTGACGGTGGTGACGGGCGGGCCGATGATGGCCGGTCAGCTCGACGGCGAAGCGATCGATCTGATGACCGTTTTCGAGGCGGTGGGGAAAGCGATGCGCGGGGACATCACGGAAGATGAACTGGACTTGATCGAGGTACTGGCATGTCCGACCTGCGGATCGTGTTCGGGCATGTTCACAGCCAATACGATGAATTGCCTGACGGAGGCCGTGGGCCTGGCCCTTCCCGGAGCCGGCACCGCCCTGGCGGTTTCCAGTCAGCGAATTCGTTACGCGAAGGAAACCGGCATGGCGGTCATGGATTTGATCGAGCGAGGCGTAACCGCGCGGCAGATTATTACGGCGGCCTCGTTGCGGAACGCGCTAGCGGTGGATGTGTCCCTCGGAGGGTCGACCAATACCATCCTGCATATGCTGGCGATAGCGCAGGAGGCGGAAATCGATCTGGACATGTCGGATGTGGCCGAAGTCTCGGCGGCAACGGCGCAGATAATTAAATTGAGTCCGGCGGGCCCGTGGCACATGGAGGATTTTGACCGGGCAGGTGGGGTTCAGGCGGTGATGAAGGAGATTCAGCGGGTGTTGGATCTCACTCAGGTTGGTATCAACGGAAAATCGTTAAAGGAAAACCTGGCTAACGTGCGGCGTACCGACCATAAGGTGATCAAGACCTGGGAAGATGCCCACTCCCCGACCGGCGGACTGTCGGTGCTCTTCGGCACGCTGGCGCCGGAAGGGGCCGTGGTGAAGTCCCACGCCGTAAGCCCGAAAATGATGAAGCACAGTGGTCCGGCGAGGGTGTTCGATGGCGAGGAGCTCGCCACCAAGGCGATCATGAGCAATGATTTTGAATCCGGCGATGTGATCGTGGTGATGGGGGAGGGTCCCCGGGGCGGCCCCGGCATGCGGGAAATGCTGTCGCTGACGGCAATGATCTCCGGCATGGGAATGGACGATCAGGTGGCGCTGATCACGGATGGACGATTCTCGGGCGCTACCCGGGGCGCCGCGATTGGCCACATCTCTCCCGAAGCCGCCGACGGTGGGCCAATCGGCCTGATCAGAGATGGCGACATCATTGAGATTGACATCCCGGCAGGCCGAATAGATCTGGCCGTGGACCCGGCCGAACTTGAGCGCCGTCGCGGGGAACAGAAGGATTGGACGACGAACGAGCGGGGCTACTTGGGACGATACGCGCGGATGGTGACTTCGGCCAATACCGGCGCGGTGCTCAGATAGGGCTGGCCGGCGCGCGCGATCGCCACTGGCGATGCCTCGGCACCTGCCAGTCCTCCTGCGGTGCCGGCTGAGCTAACGAAGGCGACGAGCTACTTCAGGGCCGCCCGCTGCCTGGCCAGGCGCTCCGCTCTGTCATCGACGAATCGCTTGACGCCGTCGAAGATCGAATCCTTATCCAGGTGGGCTTCAGCGATCACATCAGGCTCGGAGCCGCCGGTTCGCCAGCGGTCGTCCCAATCGGAGCTAAGCGAATACTCCTGAGCCATCGGCCCCAAGTTGGAAATAGGCGATATGCGCTTCGTCATAGTCGTGACAAACATAGAATCAAGGCGTGCCGAGTCCGGGACGATGCTCTTCTGATACGCCTCCGTCTGCAGGGCGAAGAGTTCCTCGCTGATGACCGCCACGATCCTCACGTTCAGACCAGCCTCTTCGAGGCGCGGGATGGTCTGGACGAGATTGAAGGTGGAACTGGAGCCCTGCACAAAAACGGTACCGGCCGGCTCCTGGTCCGCTGAGAATTCGCGAATCAGGTACATCCCTTTGGCCGCAGCCGTAAGGTCCGTATCGGCGAATTGGGTCCGATCCGCGACTGTGATGTCTGGTCGCGCCACGTGGATGACGATGATGCCGACTTCGCGGGTATTGACGGCACGATCGACAGCGGCGAAATAGCCGGCGGCGACGTCGTTGTAGTCCCAGAAATACAGGTTGATAACCTGGCCGCGGGGAAGGAGAGTCCACACCTGCGGGGCGAAGATGCCGAAGTGGGTGCGGGCGTCGGCGGCGGTCTCCGGGCCCGAGTGTCCCGCCAGGACAGTGACCACACCAAGAGCGAAGGGGCTGTCCTGATTTTGCTGGCTGAACACTCGCAAAGGTGTGTACATCAGTGGGGTAAATGAGCCGTAGGTGCCGGAAAGTCCCCAAACGCCGTTGTGCACGTCAGGATCCAATGAAAGTGTCTGGGACACCAACCCGGCAGCCGTGGCGGCGTTGCCCGCCTCCTGAATTCCGCCGGTGAGCTCGGTGCCCGCTGGATTAGAAACGCCTCGGTAGCCGCCAGTGAGATGAGCGTCGGCGACGTTGATGGAGCCGGAAAGATCGGCGGCTATGGTCATGAAGCGGCTGCCAGT
>CAUYYU010000343.1:0-2742 GCA_963577415.1 Chloroflexota bacterium | reverse complement strand
GCCGGGCTGGGAAGTGGACTCTTAATGGTTGAGAAAACCAGCTTTTGACGTATTATGTAAACTGTCCTGCTTCCGGCACGAGCCGGGGCGAGATGACGGAACTCCCTTGACCTGCCCGTTTGCCTGCGAGCACGGAAGAAGATTCGGATTGGCAGAGTGGAAAGGATCGGACACTCGATGACTGAGGAAACCCGCGGCGGCAGCCGGGTTACCCGCGTGTCTTCCGCTGGCGGTTCCCCGGCCGACCCGCAGGCCACGGCTCCCAGACCGCCGGCTGGGATAGACAGCCTGGCGCGCATAAAGGTGATAGGCGTGGGGGGAGGGGGCAGCAACGCGGTCGACCGGATGATCCAGTCCAACATCGCGGGGCTCGAATTCATAACAGTAAACACGGACGCGCAGGCGCTGATGCGCTCGCTGGCGCCGACTCGAATCCGGCTGGGCGACAAGGCGACGAAAGGGCTGGGCTCCGGGGGCGACCCGAGCCTGGGGGAGAAGGCGGCGGATGAGAATTCGGAGGAAGTGGCCCACGCGCTGCGCGAGGCCGATATGGTGTTTATCGCGGCGGGGCTGGGCGGGGGCACGGGAACCGGGGCGGCGCCGATCATCGCGGATATCGCGGCGGATATCGGAGCGCTGACGGTAGCGGTAGTCACCCGACCGTTCGAATTCGAAGGAGCGAATAGAGCCCGCATCGCCGATGAAGGGGTAGAGGAGCTGACTTCGCGGGTCGATACCCTGATCACGATTCCGAACGACAAGATCCTGGAGATCGCGGACCAGAAGATGCCGATCACGGATGCGTTCCGCCTGGCGGATGACGTGCTCAGACAGGCCATTCAGGGAATCTCCGATCTGATAACGCAGCCGGGGCTGATCAACCTGGACTTCAATGACGTGCGAGCGATCATGACGGACGCCGGCAGCGCGCTGATGGCGCTGGGACAGGCCTCGGGTGAAGGCCGGGCGGTGAAGGCGATCGAAGAGGCGCTGCACAGTCCGCTGCTAGACGTTTCAATCGATGGGGCCAGCGGGGTTCTGCTGAACTTCACCGGCGGGTTGGACCTGAGCCTCTTCGAAGTGAACGAAGCGGCGACGATCGTTTCGGAAGCGGCCGATCGCAACGCGAACATCATCTTCGGGGCCGTAATCGACGAGACGATGGAATCGGAAATCAAGGTGACGGTGATCGCGACGGGATTCCAAGCGGCGGGCTCGCTTGCCCTCCCATCCCGGGCGGGAGCGTTCCGGGGCACGGTCCGGCAGCTCGGGCTTGAGTCGAAACGCAGCGGTGCGGGCGAAGGGGACATCCCATCGTTCCTGCGCCGACGCGGGGGCAACACCTAACCGCAGCCCAGGTTATTTCTTCTAGCAGCGGACGCCAGCAGGCACAGCCTGTTTATTCTGAATGGCTGGCGCAAGCAGCCACAGGCCAGCCTTAGGCTGTTTCATCTAGCAGCGGGTGCAAGTAGGGGGATGGCCAGACAGTTAGGGGGCTGGATTTCGTAACTGATATAACGACGGCGTTACCCACAAGCCACGAGAACGGTTTTTCTGGAAGTCGGGTTGGAGTGCGGAAATCGGGTCGGCGAAGTGCGGTTGACGGTGGTCACAGGCTGGTTTTTTACAGGGCTACGGACACAGTACGGTTATTCTGGGGAGGGCTGGCCGTTCCGCTGCTGCGGGAGCGTTCTTGAGAGGGTGGATTTTGTGTTGCAGGCGTCCAGTGGAGGGCCAATTTTGGGTCTCACAGGGAAGGGGTCCACTAGCGGTGGTGGGCTTGTGGACGTTATTAGATGCTCGGTAGGTTGAGGTCACAGGGTAATTGTCGCCAAAACTGGGATTTTGGCGTTTTAGTGGATGGGCTGTGGCGAGGGGGTTATTCATATCAGTTTGGTCTTTTATGAGACGGCCACAATCGGGCTGTTATCTTTCATGCCGCGGGCGCGGTGCACCCAGCCAAATATTGGAACATGGGATAGATTTCTTCTCAAGGAGAATATGTGTCGGGTATGGAAATTTAGTAAAGTGGTGTGTTTTTCCGGGAAATGGGAAATTGGAGAGAGACGGGGAGAGACGGGGAGGTGTGGCGATTGCTGAGAGCTGGATGGGGTTGAGGGAAGGGCGAAGGCGTTGGTGGGACATTCGATCCGCCAGAAATGCAGACCGCGTGTTAGGTGAGAGGGGGCCTTTCAGAAGTCGAGCCCGATGAGGGTGAGCGGCGGCGGCGGATCGCCCCTCGTGGACCCGGTGGAAGGGTGAGGTCCGAATGGACGGTGCGACAGGGCGGACGTGATAGCATCCCGGCAATTCCGGCGATGCCGGCTTGGGGAGGGTGAAGACGAGTTGCTCGGCGGTTTGCGAATCGCCGACTCCGCCGGAATCGCCCTCGAGAATCCTTGTCTCGAAAGTGCTCGATACATACATCGCCAGGACGATGGTCAATACGGCGGCGGCGATCACAAACTAGCGATGCCGGGCGCTCCAGCTGGCGATGCGCGCGGTGGGAGAGAGGTTGATACTCTCCCGGATTCTGTCATTTTTTCCGGCTGTCACGATATCCACGATGTGCCCCCGTCCGTTTCCGGTCGTTTATTTGAACTCACATGGACATTACGCAGGGTGTGGCGAGGGAGGCATGGTCAGGCGGACCTAATTAGTTGGGGCGGCAATACGCCCAGGGGGCTAGACCTTTGGTTCTAATCGCAGGGGTTGGGGTGGTGGCGTGGGAGCATTTTGAAT
>CAUYYU010000342.1:0-2767 GCA_963577415.1 Chloroflexota bacterium | reverse complement strand
TGGGGGCGACGGTGTGTGGGCCAAGGCCGATGGCACCCGTGCGGCGTTCAAAATCCAGTACCGGGCGCAGCCGGGCGAGGCGCCGGATGATTTATCAACGTTCTGGCAACAGGGGATGAACGACCTCGGATTCGACGTAGAATTGGAGTCCTATGACCCGGGTATCCGGTTAGATTTTGAGATCGGCCCCCTCGCTGAGAAAAACCTTCATATCGTCGAATTTGGCGTGGGAGTGTTCCTCGGTGACCCGGCGTTTGCCTATCAGCGCTTTACCAGCGACGACCAGTTCGCCCTGAGCTATATGAAGAACGCGGACCTCGACCGGATGTACGACCAGATCCTTCGGGAGGGCGACGTCGAGACCCGCCTTCAGATCGTGAAGGAGATGCAGACGATCATCGCGGACGAGGTAGGTTGGGTGCCAAACAACGTGCGCACCTTGGGCGCTGCCTGGAGGGCCGACAAGGTGACCAACGTCACCGTTGGCGCCACGCAGTACAGCTACCCGTGGACTTACAAGGTGTCGCCGGTCTAGAGCGGCGGTCAACTGGTGGGATCCGCGTCCTGGAGTGTCTGGCCTGCCGGGCCGCGGATCCCCACCCACTTTCCACCGATGTATAGAAATTTAGGCGGCTCTTGACCCCATATATCGTCCGCCGGCTGCTCTTCCTGCTGCCGTTGCTCCTTGCGGTTAGCGTCGTCGTGTTTGCGCTTGGCAAGACCTTGCCTGGAGACCCGGTGGCGGCGTTTCTCAACGCCGCCGGTGTAAATAATCCGACGCTCGTCGCCGAGATACGCGCGAAGTACGGGTTGGACGATTCGCTGCCGGTTCAGTACTGGACCTGGCTCAAATTGGCCGTTCAAGGCGACTTCGGCGACTCCATTCGAAAGGGCGAACCCGTCACCGCTCTCGTTCTTCGCGGAATGCGTAATACAGGCAGCGTCGCCGCCGCCTCCGTCATCCTGGTGATTGCCGTCGGATGGACGATGGGCGTGGTGGCCGCCCTGGTACACAACCGTCGCTGGCCCCAGGTCTTCTCAAGATTTCTGGCCCTCTTCCCGGTGCTGATGCTCAGCGTGCCCGGGTTTTCCATCGCAGTACTCATGATTTTGCTGTTCGGGGTACTGCTCGGGTGGTTGCCGACCGGCGGCGTGTCCAGCGCCCGCGATGGTGGGGGCTTCGCGGACCTGGCCAAGCATATGATCATGCCCACCATCGCTCTGGCGCTGGCGTCCGTGGGGGCTAACTGGCGGTTGGCGCGCAACATCATGATCGAAGTGTTGCATGAGGACTATATCCGCACCGCCTACGCTAAGGGGCTACCGCTCTGGCGGGTACTCTTCGTACACGCGCTGCGCAACGCGATAATCCCGCTGATCACCAGCGCCGGCCTGCTGTTCGGCTCCCTGCTGACCGGGTCCTTCATCCTTGAATTCATATTCAACTGGCCCGGCATCGGCCGGCTGATGGTGGAATCCACACTCTTTCGCGACATCCCTGTCGTGATGGGTGGCACCATGGTGCTGGCGGCATTGTATCTGCTCATCAATCTCGCCGTGGATGTTTTGTACGCCGCGGTAGATCCGCGAGTCCGCTATGGCTGACGCAGACCTCTCCCAGACGGTGACGCTCGGCGGGCCGTCGGTTCCGCGTCCGCTGGCGGGACGTAGCCGTTGCGGTTCCGCCGCTGGCTTCCTGAAGGAGCACCTGGCCCTGTCGCTCGCCACCGGCGTGTTCATGCTGACCGTGGTGATCGCGGTTCTGGCGCCCTGGCTGCCGATCGATGATCCGATACGCGGCGACATCCTCAACCGTTTCCTTTCGCCCGGGTCCGAAGGCCATATTCTCGGCACCGATTCCCTGGGCCGAGACATCTTCGCTCGACTCATTTGGGGTGGCCGCACCTCGATCCTTGTCGGCGTCGCGGCCAACCTCGGCGTAACCGTGCTGTCGGTGTTCTTCGGGCTCCTCGCCGGATATCTCGGGGGTCGAGTCGATGGCGTTATCATGCGACTCGTGGACGTAGGTCTGGCGTTTCCCGGCCTGCTGCTGGCCCTGGCCATTCTGGCCATCCTGGGACCCTCGATCGTGAACATGGCCATCGCCGTCGTCCTGTCCTCGGTCCCCTTGAACGTGAGGTTTTTTCGCGGCGAAGTGCTGCGAGTCAGATCGGCCAAGTTCGTCGAGGCGGCGCGGATCCTCGGCTACGGCAAGTGGCGCATTATGTTTCGAGAAGTCTTGCCCAACGTCATGCCGCTTATTATCACCGTCACCGCGCTGCATGCCACCAGTTTTTTTGTCTTCACCGCCGGCTTCAGCCTGCTCGGTCTTGGGGTGCGTCCGCCCGAGCCAGACTGGGGCAGCATGATCGCCGAGGGCCTGGCCGCCATCTACCAGGCGCCGGCCGTGCTGCTGGGCCCTACTGTTCTCATCAGCGTAGTCGCAATCTGCTTCAACGTGATCGGCGACGAAGTCCAGGTCATCTTGAGTCCCACCGAAAGCCAGCTCTAGATGACCGACGCCGCCCGCTACGAGCCCTTGCTCTCGGTCCGCGATCTTCGGACTTATTTCTTCACCAGGTCCGGCGTCGTGCGGGCCGTCAACGGCGTCAGCTTTGACGTGTTTCCCGGCGAAGTCGTAGGGATGGTGGGCGAATCCGGCTGCGGCAAAACGGTCACCGCCCTTTCTGTTCTGGATTTGATCGACCCGCCGGGCCAGGTCGTAGGCGGCGAAGTCGTCTTCAACGGGCGCGATCTCCTGAAGCTG
>CAUYYU010000341.1:0-2790 GCA_963577415.1 Chloroflexota bacterium | reverse complement strand
CCCGGCGAACTCCCTTCGACTCCCCTGCCCCATCCTCCCCGAAAGATAAAAAGCGGCCGTTTCAGGCCGCACTTCACCCGGTTTCCTCTCGCACACCCTGTAGCCGGGGGCATTCCGAAGCCGTTTCCTCAGACCGGCGCCCCTGCGCTGGTTCTAGGCTTTGATGTCTACGTTCCCGCCGACTCCTGACGCCCCAACCGTTTGGGGAATCGCTATCGATGCGAGAAGAGTCGACACCGAAACAGCGTCGGCATTCATCGCCCGCTGCATCGTTACCGCGGCCAACGCCGCACGTATCGATTGCAGAGACGCAGTTGCGCCAACTGACGTGACCATTGCACCTCCCTTTACTGCGTTCCTGCCTCCCTGCAGGGCGTCGCAATGACGCGGCAGACTCCCCCTTACAAGGGACGAGTCTACGTATTGATCATCGGCTTAATTTCACAGATCTTTAGTTTTCTTGTTTCAACAGGCTTCGGTCGCAGATTTTCTCGAAATCACAGCTCTCGCAGATCCGCCACCCTTCCTCCCGTTCATCGTCAACCCAGAACGGCTCGTATTCGCCCGCGAATATTCCAGCCGCCAGTCGCCGCATCGTGCCGCCTATCCGCTCCACATCATCCTCGTCATAAACTTTTTCTAAGCGCTGCAGTTCCGGCGTCTCACCCCGAATTATCACATCGACCCGCGCCGGCGAAAGCCGCCGCGCCGCCGGCATCTGGCCTTCTCGCAGCCGCATCCCTTCACGAACTAACGTGTATCCGAGCGAATAGCAGAACAGTTGCACATCGTGATCCAGGTAGTCTTCCCCGTAGCGGCCGCCCGCCGTTTTGTGATCTATCACCGTCCCGCTCATGTCTACAAGGTCTACCTGCCCGACTATCGGCGCCGGCACACCTTCCATCGCGAATCGAAATCGGTGCTCTACCAGATGCGGCTTGATCTCCGGCGCAACCGTATCGCGGAAGAACGCCAGCACCTTGTAGCCGAGCTCCCGCGCCGCCGCGAACTCCTCCGGCGTCGCCCGGGCGTCCTCGCCATCCGGCGGCAATTCCTGATCCCACACATCATCGAACACCGCTTCCAACTCCTGCTCGCTCAAGTCAGCGTGGGACCGTCGCTTCGCCCGGAAATTTGCTTCCATCATCGTGTGCAGCGCGTGCCCGAGCAGCGAAGGCGGCGTGGGCAGAGACCGATGCCTCTCGCGGAACCGGTATCGGTACGCAAGGGGACAACGGGCGTAGGCACGAAACTGGGTCGGCGACAAGGTCCGCGGCAGGTCTTGGTCACTCATCATTAATATCTTCCCCTGGGACACCTATTCAAATTTCGCGCCGGGTCCGTCACGTAACTTCCCGCCTCGACCTTCGTTCAAATTTGAACTCGGAGTCCCGGTCATGATAAATCCCTCAGACCGTCGGAGAGCCTCTTGCCTCGCATCACAGTAGCAATCGTCAGCTACAACGGCCGCCATCTCCTACAACGGCATCTCCCCGCCGTCATGGCCCAGCAGGACGTCAACTACGAGGTCGTGCTGGCCGACGGCGGCTCTACCGATGGCAGCCTCGATCTGCTCCGTTCCGAGTATTCGCAAATCCGCGTCCTCCGTCTGGAGGGCAATCCCGGGTTCGCCGCCGCCAACAACCGCATCATCGAGGCCACGTCGACTCCCCTCATCGCATTCCTCAATAACGACGCCTCTCCCGAGTCCGGCTGGCTCGCGGCTCTCGAAGCCGCCGCCGAATCGCATCCCGCCTACGGCATGTTCGCCAGCCGCATGGTCTTCGCCCACGACCCGGCCATAATCAACTCTGCGGGCATCTCTCTCGACCGCGCCGGGATCGCCTGGGACCGGCATATCGGCGACCTTCACGCCGGACCTACGACCGAGGTATTCGGCCCCTCCGCCGGGGCCGCCCTGTTCCGGCGCGACCTCTTCGGGGACATAGGCGGTTTCGACGAATCCTTCTTCGCCTACCTTGAAGACGTCGATCTAGCCTGGCGCGCCCGCCTGGCCGGCTGGCGTTGTCTGTACGTCGCCGAAGCCACCGTTCAGCACGAGCATTCCGCCACCGGCGGCGAAGACTCGCCGTTCAAGAACTTCCATCTCGGTCGCAACAAAGTGTGGACGATCCTCAAGAATTACCCAATGCCCCAGCTGCTTCTCCATGCCCCACTCATCGCACTTTATGACCTCGCCGCCATCCCCATCACCCTCCTTCGCAGTCGCGATTCCGCCATTCTGCGGGGGCGGCTCGCCGCCCTTATCCATTGGCGGCGGGCGTGGAGCGAGCGTCGCCACATTCATTCGCGACACCGCCTTTCCTGGTCTGAATTCGCGGGCCTGACCGAAGGCTTCCAGCCCCCCTGGAGCCTTCTGTATCGCTACCGCCGCCTGCGTCGGATTCTTGCCCGCCGCGATGCTTCCAGCCACTCCTGATTACCGGGGTTTATCTGATAGACTCGCGCTATCGCGGGGCGTAGCGCAGTCTGGTAGCGCACTTCAATGGGGTTGAAGTGGTCGCAGGTTCAAATCCTGTCGCCCCGACCGCCGCCGCTCCACCCCCGGCCCCAGAAGCCAAGGCCGTACCGACCGATACTCCCGAACCGTCCCCTACCGACACCCCGGAACCAGCTCCGACGGACACTCCTGCCCCTTCCCCGACCGATACTCCCGAGGCAGCCGCCGAACCCGCTGACACACCTCTCCCACCCCCCACCGACACCCCCGAGCCCGCCTCGGACTCCACCTATGACTCCGCCGTGAAAATGGCCGGCAGCTGGGTCGGC
>CAUYYU010000340.1:0-2791 GCA_963577415.1 Chloroflexota bacterium | reverse complement strand
TCCTGGGTATAACTGAGACTCCCCCCATCGATCTGGGCCTGGGTGAAGCTGGCCCCCAGGTTTAGGCTGCCAGCGCTCGGGCCCGCGGTGACCGTGTAGGTCAGCACATCCCCTGGATCGCCATCGGTGACCGCAAGAGCCGAACTCCCGATCACCCCCGACCCGCCTTCGGCAACCACAAGCCCGGTGTTGGTGCTCAGCACCGGAGCATTGTTGGCGCTCCCGGCGGCGACAGTGGTGACCAGGCTCACGCTGCCACTCGCGCCTCCGGTGGACAGCGCGGCGCTACTCAAGCTGACGGTACTCCCAATCAAAACATCATCGACGTGCCAGCCGGTACTCGACACGCTCGTGTCCGAAGCCATTCGGAAACGAATCTGGATCGATTGCCCCGCCAGGGAACTGAGGTCGGCCAGGGTTTGGACATAGCCCCCGCTGGACCCCTCGTAGGCCTGGCGGCCAGCGATGGGATTGGAGAACGACGACGAAATCGGGCCCGTGTAAAGGGTCTGGGTAATCAGTGAGCCCAGATCCGTCCAACTCACGCCGCCATTGCTCGAGTATTCCGCTACGCCGCCATCGTAGGTCGGCTCGGTGATATAGTTGTGCCAAAACTGAAGCTCGGTTCCGGCGGTGATCGCTACGGGGTTCGCCATAGCGAGATATTGGTCCGAAAGGACCGCGGGATCCGAGGCGAACCAGGAATGCTCGGCGGCAGGCGGACCCGGTGGACACGTCACACCCGCCAACTGGGGCTGCACAATGGCCAAGCCCTCGATGGCATTGATCGCGACCACACCACTGGGGAAGAATGGAAAAACATTCCACGCGCCATTGAATTGTGGCCCGTCACTGCTGGGGTAAACGTCGAAGTAGCCGACTTCACACAGGTCGGCCGTCGCCAAGTCCTCGATCTTGAGGATCCGAAGCCCCCCCTGGTAGTTGGCTTGATAGACCAGATCCCCAACGATGTACTGGTTGTGATCGACGGCCGCAATCGCCGACAGGTGACTGCCGACGGGAACTGGGTTGGCGGGGTCGAGCATGTCCCAGACATAGGTCTTCGTGTTGTGCCCGAAGTTTCGCTCATCGAGTTCATCGTCCACCAGGAAATACCGATGATCCGGGGTGAGCGCGCCCTGATGGGTATAGCCCGATCCGGCGTACGTCGAGCGAGAGATCTGAACGGGCGCTGCCTTATTGGTGACGTCTACCACTGTCACGGTGTCCTCGTTGGAGGCAAAGCAGAGTTCTTTCCCGCTAAAAGCCACATTGGGTCCTGCATACGTCACGCATTCGACGTCGTGCGTGTACCCATCGGCGCTGAAGCAACCCACCCCGGTGGGTGTCAGAGGATTGGATATGTCCACCATGTGAAGACCGCCGCTGCAGGTACTCGTCCCCACCGCGTAGGCAAAACCAGAAACCTCGTTGATCCAGAGGTTGTGCGCGTTGGAGAACCCCGGGTAATGCACTGTCGTGGTAAACGTGGTCGGCGGGCTGGCGACGCTGCGCAGTTGGGTCAGGTCAAAGACCTGCATGCCGTGTCCCGTGGCTTCGCTCACGATGAACGCGTAGTTGCCGTAGACCTTCACATCGCGCCAGTCGCTGTTGACGGTCTGCGTCGGCAAATCCCCAACGTAGGTCGGAACCGCGGGATTGCTGATGTCCACGAATGAAGTTCCGGTACTCCGGCCCATAATTACGTATTCGAAGCCGGTGAGCGGATCAGTCCAGCCCCACCCGTCACTTCCGGCTCCGCCACCGATACTCGCCATGGGGAGATAGGTATGCAGATCAACGTTCTCGCAGCCGTAAATATCAGCAGAACCGTTGATACAACTCGCGGCCTTGGCCGCCCGGGGAGGCGTTTGCTCGATCAACTTATGGGGATTCGCCGTACTGAGGGACCAATCGGCCGTGCCCGTTCCGTGGCTCGCCACCCAGGCGGCGGTGCCCGATTCCATGTCGTCGGAAAAGAGGATCGAGGTCCCCCCCCCAGGATCAACCAGTACGTCGAAGGTCCGGTCGACCTGAACCCCCGTGGCTATGGTCACCGCCGGCCAGGTCACCGTCCCGGCGCTCTCAACACCGAGATCGCTGGCCGAGGCGGCGACATAGGTGCTGCCCGTGGGCACGGTCGCGCTCAGAACGATGCCGGTCAACGTGGCCGCCGAGGAATTACTCGCGGTCAGGGTATAGGTGGCCAGTTGTCCCGCCACCGCCGGGTCCGGAGAGATCGCATAAACGAGGCCCAGGCCAGAGGGCGGAACGCATTCTGGGCCGTTCAAGATCCCTCGGTCGCAAAATGCCTGACGGATGGCCGCTTCGTGAATGCCCCCGTTCAGGTTGGCGTCGGCCTGGATGATTTCGTTGGCGGCGTCGTTCATGCTGGCGCTACACGGGACATTGAAGTGGCTTTCCAGAACCATTTGGTCGGTGGCGGTGCCTCCGACCGCGGTGCGCAGATTCCAAAGCGCAGCCGACCAGATCTCGCCGTCCGCGTGGACCGCACCCGTTACGTCAGCCGGATGGGTCTTGGTTCCGTCAACTCGGCGAAGACACGGGGGCGAAGTGGAACTGAAGGAAGTGGCATCCCACTCGCCGACGCAAGCCGCATTAGACGACTGATAGGCGACGTCCCCAGCGTCTGCATAAAAGCTGACCGCCAAGTAGTCACCGAAGCCTTCCCCCATGGCTCCCATCTCGCCGCCCCCCCAGCAGGAGTTCTGGTCGTGTTGCACCGCGTGGCCGTACTCGTGCGCAACTATGTCAGCATCTTCACCGTCAT
>CAUYYU010000339.1:0-2798 GCA_963577415.1 Chloroflexota bacterium | reverse complement strand
GGTGCCCATCTAGCCAGCCGCTGTCGTGTTGAACACTCGCTCCCGTGCCTGACGGCTGACATCCTCAAGAATGGCCTCGACCGGATCGGCTGAGAGCGCGAGTCGGGGGGTAGCCCGGCGTGCATCAAGGATTACGCCGGGCACTGGCCAGGCGTGCCAGTCGCAGATGAAATCGAGCGACTGAAAGTAGGTGCGGTAGCGGCTGTCACTCTCCTCCAATTCGATCTGAAGCGAGGCGCGCGCGGGGGCGAGGCCGGCGGCGGCGGTGAGGGCGCGAGCGATAGCCGGTTGCGACAGTCGATCGATGGCGGCGGCGGCCGCGTCGACGTTCTGGGAAGAGGCCGCGATCCCTAGCAGCATGCGGCCACGGGCGGGCGTGACGGGGGTGACGGCGGCCGGCGGCGGGGCAAGACGGACAGTCGCAAGATCGCCGACCGCCAGTTCGGATAACGACTTGATCTCGTGAAAATCTCGAAAAGCCATCGCCGCCAGCCCGGCTCCGAACAGCGATTTCGTCGGATCGGTGAGCGACGGATTACGTCGAAATGTTCCCGGCGGATCCCGAAAGAACGAGCGGAAGAAGCGGGCGGAATGGACGAATTCGGGGCTGCTGAAGTCGGGGGTACTGGCCTGATTCGGCCACACCCGGGCCCCATTTTGCCAGCCGAAATGGAGCCAGTCCGCCGTGTGAGCCGATAGGGAAAGGGCGAGGCCGGCCCGGACCACTTCACCTTCTTGCACTTCGGTCAGGAGTCGCGCCGCGCTTGCCAGCTCTTCCCAGCTTGTCGGCGGTTGGGCAGGATCGAGTCCCGCCTGCGCGAAGAGATCGCTTCGATAAACGAAGGAGCGGACTGAAACGGCCAGCGGGAGCGCGAACAGGAGGCCGTCCCGGCGATAAAGGTCGGTGAGCGGCGCAGAGTAATCGGTCCCGGCCAATGACTCCGGGAGCGGCGCCAGCAGCCCGGTGAGCGCATCCTGAACCGGATTGCCAACCCCGAGGACATCGTAGGCGGAGCTCTGTACAGCGCTACTCACCAGCCGAAATATGTCGAGTTTCAGACCACTTGATCCGCGCAGATTCGCGTTGGCCTCTGTGAGCGCGGACAGGACCGGGTCGGGCCAGGGAAGCGCGATCCGAGCTGATTGTTTGAGCGGCGCCGGCGGTACTGACGGCGCCGCGATTGTTGGGGGGACGACGGTTGGAGTGGGGGTCACGGGGGCGGCGGATGGGGTAGCCGGGATGGCTGTCGGGAGGGGCGGTGGGGTGATTGTTGGAGCGGGAATTACAGCCGGGATGGGGGCGGTGAGGGTTGGAGCAGGGATGGCTGTCTCGGGTTGCGGGGTACATCCGCCGGCGTAGAGAACGGTAGCCGGGAGGACGACTACCGCGGCCCTAACCAGATTCCGTCTTGTGAGGCGGCGACTGATGATCTGCTCCGCTGTTTCCACTTGATGCGACTGATTCGGCGAGCTCGGCGGACTCGACCGGGCTGAGTCCGGCCAGCTCTTCGAGAACCTGACGGGTGTGAGCCCCGAGCGCCGGAGCCGGGGCCCCGATTCGATCGTCGGAACGATTCGACTTGATGGGAGAGCCGGGGGTCAGCATGGTCCCGATGCCGTCCTGCTCGATTGGAACCACCATGTTCCGCGTGCGCAGATGATGGTCTTCGACCAGATCGGACATCCGGTTGACCTTAGCGGCGGGAATGCCGGCGGCCAGCAAGATTGCCAACCAAACTTCGGTCCCTTTTTCGGCCAGACGGACTTCCAGATAATCTGCCAGCGCGGCGGCGTTTTCGGTCCGTAGGGAGTTGCTGACGAACCGGGCGTCCGCTGTGCCTTCGGGAAGATCCAAACAATCGCATAGACGGGCCCAGAGGGCGTCGTTGCCGCAGGCGATGACTATGAGTCCGTCTCGGGTGGCGAAGCTGCTGAAAGGCGCAATGGCCGGATGGCGGTTTCCGAGCGGGGCGGGATCGTCGCCGGTCAGCCAGAATCGCGCGAGGGCGTTCTCGGTCAGGGCGAAAACGGAGTCCATCATCGCGACATCAAGATGACTGCCTTTGCCGGTTTCGGTCCGCTCGAAAAGAGCGCCCATGATGCCGCCAACCATGTAAAGGGCGGGGATCATGTCGCCGATTGAAGCTCCCACCCGGGTGGGCTGGCCGTCGACCTGGCCGGTGATGCCCATCATGCCGCTCATGGCCTGGATGATGACGTCGTAAGCGCCGCGATTGCGGTAGGGGCCGGTCTGGCCGAAGCCGGAAAGGGAGGCGTAGATCAGGCGGGGATTCACTTCCGCGAGAGCTTCGTAACCCAACCCCAGGCGCTGCATGGCGCCGGGCCGGTAATTTTCGACTAGCACATCGGCTTTGGCGGCGAGGGCTATAGCGGCGTCGCGTCCGGCGGGCTGCTTGAGATCTAGGACGACGCTTTCCTTGCCCCGATTGATGCTGGCGAAGTAGAGGCTGTTGCCGCCCTTGAACGGACCCATGCCCCGGGCTTCGTCTCCGGCGGGCGACTCGATCTTGATGACCCGGGCGCCGAGATCGGCTAGGGTCATGGTGCAGAAGGGACCCGCCAGGACGCGGCTGAAATCGAGCACGAGCACGTCCCGCAAAAACTTCGCCAAAGACGCTCCTTCCAGTGAGTTCGGACCGAGCACCGAAGGTTAGCAGCCAGGCACAGCCTGTTTATTCTGAATGGCTGGCGCAAGCAGCCACAGGCCAGCCTTAGGCTGTTTCATCTAGCAGCGGGTGCAAGTAGGGGGATGGCCAGACAGTTAGGGGGCTGGATTT
>CAUYYU010000338.1:0-2812 GCA_963577415.1 Chloroflexota bacterium | reverse complement strand
TCGGGCTCAGGCTGCGTTGATGGTCCGGCAGCCCGGGAATTCGAGTAATTATATGACGGAATTTGCCGCGGGTACGGCGAACCACCCCGCGATCAAACGACGCTGGGAACGCCGCGATCCTGCAGGAAGATGCCCTGATTGCGCAGGAACACCAGCTCCAGCTGGCCGACCGCGCCGTTGCGGTGTTTGGCGATCTCCGCCTTCATGCGCAACGGGCCGGAGTGCTGGATTTCGGAGGATTCCGGATAGAGGAAGAGCACCACGTCCGCGTCCTGTTCGATCGAACCGCTCTCGCGCAGATCCGATAGCCGCGGGCGCTGGTCGGGGCGCGAGTCGATGGCCCGGGAGAGCTGGGCGCCGGCGATCACCGGGACTTCCAGCTCTCGGGCGAGGGCCTTGAGGGAGCGGGTGATCTCGGAAATTTCCTGCACTCGATTATCGCGGTAGCCGGAGGCGTGCATCAGCTGCAGATAATCGATGACCACCAGCCCAACGTTATGTTCCGCTTGGAGGCGGCGGCACTTAGCACGGAGCTGGACGATGTTGAGGGCGGGGGAGTCGTCGATGAAGATGGGGCAATCGGAGAGTTCGCCCACCGCGGTGCTGACCTTCTGGAAGTCGCCGTCGGTGAGCTTGGCGTCCCGAAGCTGGGCAGAATCTATGCCGCCCTGCATGCTGATGAGACGCTGGCAGAGCTGATCGGGCGCCACTTCCAGGGTGAAAATGACGACCGGGACCCGATTCCTCAGCGCCGCGTGCCAGGCCACGTTGAGCATGAAGGTGGTTTTGCCCACGCCGGTGCGGGCGGCCACGATGATCAGGTTGGAGCGCTGGAAGCCGCCAAGAAGATCGTCCAGGCGCGGAAAGCCGGTCGGAACCCCGCTGAGCATGTCCGGGCGCTCGTGGCGGAAGTGGAGCTGGTCCACGTACTCGGTGAGCACCTGACGCAGAGTGACATACCGTCCAGATTCGAGACGGCGGCTGATCCCGAAGACGATGCTCTCGGCGTCATCAAGGACTTCGTGCCAATCCGACTCGGAGCCATAGGCGAGGTTGGAAATTTCGCCGGCCCCCACGATGAGCTCTCGCAGGACGGAGGCCCGCTTGACGATCTCGGCGTAGTGCTCCAGGTGAAACGGGCTGGGCACTTCATTGGCCAGAGAGCTGACAAAAGCCTCTCCGCCCACGCTTTCGAGCACACTTTGCCGGTCCAGCTCCTCGCACACGGTGACGATGTCCGCGGGTTCGTCCCGGGCATAGAGCGCCTGGATGGCGGTAAAGACCAGTTTGTGGGATCGGCGGTAGAAATCCTCCGGCGCAAGGAGATCGGCCACCCGCAGCAGGCCCTCGGGATCGATAAGCAGGCTGCCCAAGGTGGTGCGCTCGGCATCCACGCTCTGGGGGGGGAGACGGTCCTCAGTCAACGCCACACACCACTGGGACAGCTAGAGTTCGGCGGTATCGGGGAGCTCTTCCTCGCGGTCGCCCTCTTCGCCATCTTGCTGGCCACCGTCACCTGCTTCTTCAGCTTCCGCTTCGGCGGCCGCCTTCGCTTCCGCTTCGGCTTTGGCGGCGGCCTCGGCCTCGGCGGCCTGGGCGGCGGCGTATTCCTCCGCGTCGATGATTTCGACGGATATGGAGGCCTCAAGCCCGCGGGTGATGCGCACCGGCAGCATGGTTATGCCAAGCGTGCGAATCGGCTGGTCGATTTCGATCTTGTGCCTGTCTATCTCGAGATCGAGCTGTTCCAGAATCGCGTCGGCGATCTGCTGATTCGTTATCTGGCCGTGGATGCGATTCTCCGCGCCAACCGCCGCCGGAATGACCACGGTGGCGCCCTGGAGCCCGCGGGCGATGACCTCCGCCTCGATCTGCTCCTGAATCTCGCGGTTGCGTTCCAGCTTGCGCTGAAACTCGACGCTACGCATGATGCTCGGCGACGCGAGGCTGGCGAGATTCTGGGGGATGAGGTGGTTGCGTGCGTATCCGTCCGCCACATCGGCGAGATCACCGATGCGACCGACGTTCTTAACGTTGGCGAGCAGGACGACTTGCATATTCTCAATTCGTTTGAAGCCGCCGGCCCCGAGCCCGGCGGCCCGAAGGCGGAACCGCTGAGGCTAGAGCGACTGCTTGATGATGTTGGCTAGGAAATCTTCGTTCTTTTTGGTCTTGCGGAGTTGATCCATCATCAACTCGATGGCGTCATCGTCGCCGACGGCGCCCAGCATCCTCCGCAGCAACCAGTTGACGCGAGTCTGTTCTTCGTCCAGAAGCAACTCCACGCGTCGAGTTCCCGATTTTAGGACATCGACCGCAGGAAAGGTACCTCGCTCGGCAAGCCGCCGGCTCAGGATGAGCTCCCAGTTGCCGGTGCCTTTGAACTCCTCGTAGATCACCTCGTCCTGGCGGCTGCCCGTCTCGATCAGGCACGAGGCCAGCACCGTGAGACTGCCGCCGTTTTCGATGTTGCGGCCGGAGCCGAAGAACCGCTTCGGCGGCACCAGCGCCCCCGGGTCGATACCGCCGGTGAGCGTCTTGCCACTCGTGGGAACGGTGAGGTTGTAGGCGCGCGAAAGGCGCGTGATGCTGTCCAGGAACACCACCACGTCAAGTCCATCCTCCACGAGCCGCCGCGCCCGTTCGATGGTGAGCTCCGCGACCCGGCAATGACTCTCCGGGGACTCGTCGAAGGTGGAGCTGATGACCTCGGCATCCACCGCGCGCTGCCAGTCGGTCACCTCTTCGGGGCGTTCGCCGATCAGCGCGACGATTACGTGGAGGTCATCGTAGTTGTTGATCATGGCGCTGG
>CAUYYU010000337.1:0-2813 GCA_963577415.1 Chloroflexota bacterium | reverse complement strand
GGATGGCCTGCACGATGCCCGCCAGACCCAGGAGCGCCGCGAACGCCTCGTAAACGCCGGTGAAGATGAAGTAAAAGAACCAGGGCTGGTTCACCCGTTGGGACTCATTGATGTCCGCCCAGACGGTGAAGGATTTGATGATGCCCTCACGAAATCCGGGTAGGTAGGTGAAGAATGAGGTCATGAATATGAAAATCACGCCCAGGAACAGCAGGAGCGCGTAGGCCAACCCATCCACATCCCGTCCCAGCGCCTGGAACGCGGTCCGAAATTGGCGGGCCGTCTCGTCGGCGGAATCCCGGCCACGCTGACCAAAGAAGGTCCACAGCGCCAGCAGCGCTGCGAAGCTCGCGAAGATGAATCCGATGATGTAGCTGTTCTCCTTGGTGACGAAGGAGAACCCGAGCGTGGCCGCGGCCAGGATCACCCAGCGGCGCTGCGGCCGGTCGATGTAACGGAGTAACGCGCCGAACAGGAGCACTGTCCAGAACGCCACGTAGATGTCGTTACGGGCGAAGCGCGAGAAGTACATGAAACCGGTCGACAGCGTAAGGGCGACCATGGCGATCCAGGTGCCATGGCGGCCCAGGTGATTCCGATAGAGCCAGGGGACCGCGAAGATGGTGGCCGTGCCGAAGATGGCGGGCGTGATGCGGCCGGCGAAGTCGCCGGCGCTGAAGACTTTGAACACGGCGGCGGTGGCGAAATACTGAAAAGGGCCGTGATAGACCGGGTTATAGCGGTACGCCACGCCGTTCATGATGTCCCACGAGGTTTTGGCGTGGATGCTCTCGTCATGGTGGTAGGCGCGGAGGTCGAGGTCTACAAACCGGGTTGCCGCGACCGCCACGACGATGGCAGCGTACAGCAGCATCTCCCAGCGGGCCAGTTCCAGCCCCCGTCCGCCCGGCAGCGGCAGCCTTACCACCTGCCGCCAGGAGCTCCCGCGCGTTTCTGGATTGGCCGAGCCCACTATTTATCCTCCCGGGGTGCTGAGCGGCACCCCGAATATGGACACTTCGCCGCGGATTTCAAACAGCATCGGAAATCCGGTGAAACGGGTGGCGACATCGAGCCCGTATTTCTCGCGTTCCAGGCGGCCGACGAAGACGTAGCGGACATCATATTTGTGCAGCAGGTCCAACGTTTCGCCGCGGCCCCGACCCTGATAAATGGCGTCAACGTCAACCACGCGGGGATCGACTTCCTGCCGGTCCCCACGCCAGAGCGCCTCGTGCTGGTCCCAGCCGATCACCGTCGGTATGCCTGTCCAGGCGGAGACGCGAGCGAAGTCGGTGTAGGCGTTGCCGACGGCCTCCAGGACCACGGAGCCGGCCGGGGCCTCGGCGCGAAGCCATTCCACGGCGTCGACTTCGGCGGGCCAGTTGCGACGGGCGAAGGCCAGGCCGTCGAGCGTAGCGGGTTGGTTGCCGGCAATCCGCGCGCCGCCCGCGGCGAACGGATAGATGACGGCGACGAAAAACATTACGGCCACCAGAGCGGTGGCGCCCGTGGCGAGCGCGCCGGTCTCGCCCGACCGCCTCCACACCCGTCGCAGAAATAGGTACAGCGCGGGCGCGGAGGCTACCGCCAGCAGCGGCCAGGCCTGGAAGTAGATTTTGAAAACGGTGTTCATGCGCTCGTAGGGCGGCCCAAAGAAGTCGTCCACGAAGACGATTTCAGGCACGGCCGCCAGTCCGAATCCGGCGAAAAAGATCAGGGGCAGCGCGGCTCGGCCCGGCTCGCCATCTGACCGGCGAACGCCAAGGTACGCCATCGCCGCCGCCAGCAGCGTGCACAGAATCAGGACACCGACCGGGAAGTTGGATACCCATAACACCACCACAACAACGCCCACTGCCAGCACCATCCAGCGGCCGGAGAGCGAATCGCGCCCCAGCCGATGGGCGAGCAGGAGGACCGCGGCAACGATCCAGAATCCGAAGATGATGACGAACGGGCCGACCGCCGACCTGACCGACACCAGTCCCAGCTGACTTATGAACGGCTCGAAGTGCAGATGGTAAGGAATGTATAGAAGCAGCGACAGCCCCACGACGGCGACGAGATGGATGACGAGGTCGGTCCAACGCCGACGGTCGCCGAAGAAATACACCCCGGTCAAACCGGCAAGCGCGACCAGCACCGCGAAGCTAGGAAAGTCCCAGGGATTGATCACGTTCAGAGCACCCAGCAGCAGCGCCGTACCCGCGGCAAGCGGGATCGTCTCCCGGAAAGACGACGTCTTGTCGCCCCATGCAAGGAACCAGCTCAGAGCGATAGCGGTCGCCAGCATCGTGAACGGCAGCGCCATGACGTGGGGGTGCAGATCGCCGAGAACAAAGGAGAAAGCCGGAAACTCGTTGATCGTGTAGTCCAGCAGCTCGCCGGCCTCGTTGCTGCTCTGAAGGACGCGACTCGCATTCCAACCGATTCCGCGCCAGAAATCCTCGTTACGAAAGTCGGGTTCGATCACAAAGCGGTAGCCCGCCAGATTGCCAGCGAACAGGACGAGCACGGCCGCCAGACCGCCGGTGACGTTGCGCTCAATCGCGGTGGACTTGTCGCGAGCGAGCGCCAGCAGATCGTGGCCGAGCGAGAAGGTGACGAGCGCCGTCAGGGCGAAGACGGTTATGAGCGAGAGATTAAAGGCTATGGCCGCCGCGGTTCCGGCCAGATTCGCCAGTGCCCCACCCATGGAATAACCGAAGTAGTAGTAGTTGACCGGAAGACCGGAGAGCCAGGGGTCGATCGGCGGGAAGGTTGGACTGCGCATAACCGAACTCAACATCGCGAATTCCATCGGCTTCTCC
>CAUYYU010000336.1:0-2820 GCA_963577415.1 Chloroflexota bacterium | reverse complement strand
CGCCCGAGATCGAGATTGGTCCAGACTCCCTGAAGATAAGGCGGCCTGGCATCCAGAGCCTCGATCAGCCCCCGCTCCAGAGCAGCGTCGTATGGCATCGCCTTCACGAGTCCCGACTGCGACGGAATCGCGGCTTCTATCTTTGCGAGATTCTCGGGAGCCACCGCCGCGCCGGTGCCGGTTCGCACCTTGATCCCATTATCCGACGGGGGATTATGGCTGGCCGTGACGATCACCCCACCGGCCGCTCCCACCTTCGAGATCATGTACGCGATCGCCGGCGTCGGGGTGGGCTGCTCCGTTAGGTACGACTTAATATCGTTCGCGGCGAACACCTCGCAAACGGTCCGCGCAAATTGTTCCGATCCGAACCGCCGGTCGTACCCCACCAACAGACCACCTTCAATCTCCCAGTGCTCTGTCGCGAAAGTCGCGATCCCCTGCGCGACCCGGCGGACATTGGCGAACGTGTACTCCCCCGCGATCTTCGCGCGCCAGCCGTCGGTGCCAAATTTGAGCTCGGATGATGGTCCCACCAATTTCTTTACTCCGTTCTGCCTGTGCGCCTGCGGAACGGTCCGGCGCCGCCTGACCGCGAATCACGATTCACCTAGACAATCCCCCGAGCAAATTCGACGGCATCGCTCACGCTCTTCTCAAGCGGGATGATGGGCTCCCATCCGGTGACTGACCGGAGCTTCGAGTTGTCGCCCAACAACAATGGCAGATCGGTGGGCCGCTCGCGGTCGGCGTTGATTCGGAATTCAATCGGGACTTTTCCGAGCGCGAGGGCCATCCGCACAACCTCCGCCACGGGCACCGCCGTACCTGAGCAAACGTTGTACGCCTCACCGGCCGCACCCCGCTCCATAAGCAACTGATAAGCGCGGACCACGTCGCGCACATCGGTAAAGTCGCGCCGGGCCGACAGATCCCCAAAATCAGCCACCGGTTCCCGCAGCCCTTTTTCCACCTCCGCCACCATCCTGGCCACGCGACCAACCAGGAAACCAGTCGACTGACCGGGTCCAATGTGGTTGAACGATCTCGTTCGCACAATGTCCGTCCCATAGCCCAGGAAGTACTGCTGGGCCATCAGGTCCTGGGCGGCTTTGCTCACCCCGTACGGGTCAGCCGGGGCCAGCGGATGATCTTCGCCGATCGGACAGTCAGACTGGCGGACAAGCCCGTACTGCCCGGCCGACCCCACCACCAGAACCCGGCTGTCGGGACATATCGCGACCACCGCCTGGAGCAGATTCAGTTGCCCCAACACGTTTACCCGGTAAGCCGGACCCGGGTCCTCCCAGGAACGACCGACCTCCGCTACGCCGGCGATGTGGTATATCCGCCCCGGCCGGACCGTATCGATCAGCCTGGTGACCGCCTCCGCGTCCAGGAGATCGCAGGCCAGGATGTGATCCTCGGGCAGAGGCAGTTCGCGTCCCAGATCCGCCTCCACCACGCTTCCAAAGACCTCCCCGTCGCCGGCTTTGGCCAGCAATCCGCCAAGATGCCGGCCGACAAAACCTCCCAGCCCGGTAATTAGAACGCGGTGCATCGACTTCCTTGCAGGTTAATGCTCATCTGAGCAGACAGCACATGGCGAATAGCCCGCCTGAGAGAGTCGGCTGTCCGGTGGATTGCGACAGCCAATTATAGGTACGGGCGCTGACGAAAGACTCAGGTGAAGCGACGGCGTCGAAGCACCATCTGGCAAAGGTTTACGAAGCGGGTGATCCGGTCCTGCGCCGGCATCGGCGGATTGATGAACTGGCTGCGGACGACAACCGACGCGCTGCGTTCCTCACCTACTTCGTCTACACCAATGATCCGGATCGCCATGCTCATGATGTCCGGGCCCGCGGGTTCCTCTTCCTCCTCCTCGGGCACGGGCCCCGGCACCGGCGCCGACACAGGTTCCGGCGTGGATTCCACTTAGTCCCCCAGAGGATTTTCGTGGTCCAGCGGGAACTCCAGCCAATACTTCACGGATGGCGCCTCCCGGTTGGTGGGAATCTTCCGGCCAATGACGAAACGGGCGCCGCCGGCGCTGAGGTTGATGATCTCGACCTCCATCTCCTCAGCCACACTGGGATCGTCGGCGGGCTGGATGTGCAGGGCCGAATCTGGCCCCCGCACATCCACGCGGAAATTTTCCTGAAACTGGACCCGTCTGACCGTTTCGGGACGGTTGAGCCGCAACACCTCCACCGGGATGAATTCCCGCGAAACGACCGTCGCTGTCCCCATGTACCGGGCGCCGCGGACCAGCGAACTTACCGTGAGCTCGCTACCACCGCTCACATGAACCGAGGCGCCCTTATGGGTCGGAGCTGCCACGAACATAGCCTCGTCGTCCAGGTCCTAGATCTGGCTCGCGTACGTCCTCGGATTTCCCTCGTCCAGAATTATGAGATCGACTCGCTGACCGATCTAAAAAATGTTGGCGTATTCGGTCTTTATGTCCCATTGAGGATCGGAATCAGCCACGCTCAGCATCTACACCCTGTCTTAATTGGCCGCCGGTGACAGAGCCGCCGTAAGGCTCAAATCTCCGCGACTTTCTCGGGTCGACAGATAATCTCCCACCCGAACCCGGCAATCTAGGAAATCTCGCCAACCGCTGTCAAATGAACAATGTGCGGACGCGTTCACGCCCACCCGGATAATCGCGGCGGCGGTGCCGCGGGCGGCGAAATCCATATCCCGTAGCGGTGCCGAATTCCCTTCCCGCCGCCACTGACTCATCCCCGGCGAATCTTTCTCCGATTACGGGAATATAAGGAATTGAGATTGGACCCAGCCTCCTCCGGAGAG
>CAUYYU010000335.1:0-2827 GCA_963577415.1 Chloroflexota bacterium | reverse complement strand
TCCGAGTTGCGTCGGGCGATGTATTCCAGGGTTGAAGACCCACCGGCATACGTCAACGCCCCGGCTCATGTCACCGTAAAGCGCCTCTTCGCCGGGATCCCGAATGTGGAGGAGATCCAGGAAGCGATTCACGGGATTTGCGAGTCCGTAAAGCCATTTCGAATCGAGCTGGAGGCCGAGCTAGAATCACGCGGTTCCAATAGCTCTTCACTGGCCATCCCGGTGAAAAGCACGCCGGAACTGGTCGCCGTGAATCAGGCACTTGAGTCGGCGATCAGCCCGCTCGCTGACACCGAGTTCGGCAGCCCAGACTTCTACCCCCACATGACCGTGTTCCAGGACGCCGCGCCCGAGGAATCGGGAAAGGGTATGCGACTGGCACGGGGGCTGAGGCTGGGGACCGGATTTTACGTAGAAACTCTTGAGATGATGGCCCGGACCGCACCGTTCAGGGGAGGCCGCTGGACCTCACTAGCGTCCTTCGAAATGGACATATGGAGCTGACCAGCGCCAACACCGTATGGGCGAATGACTATCCGCCCTCACGCGAATCAAACAAACGGATTATTGAAGCGCCCCAACATCAATCCTGTCATCCAGAGCCGCCTCGAAGGATCTTCCGGCTTTCCAACATCCACGGTCTCCGCAGGGACCACTCCGCGCTCACCCACCAACAATCGACGCCAGCTTGTCGCCATCGATACCGCCGCCGCTCAATATGCACACAGAGCGGCCTCGCTGGCTCAGCGGCATCGCGAGAGCGGCAGCCACAGATGCCGCGCCCGCACCCTCAACCACCAGCTTGTTATCCAGTGCCAGTCGCCGGATTGCGTCCTTCACCTGATCCTCGGACACCGTCACGGTGTCATCCACGACTGACCGCAACAGCGGCCACATCTCGTCCGTCACGAGCGGCACCCCTAACCCGTCGCACAAAGTCGGCTGCGCATCCACCCAGACCGGCGCCCCCGCCGATAGACTCGCTCTAAGAGGCGCGCAGGCCTCTGGCTGCACGGCAACGATCCGTACATCCGGGTTCAGTGCCTTGAGCGCGCTACCGACTCCGCAGATCAGTCCGCCGCCACCGACAGACACAAAAACCGTGTCCACGTCTGGCAGGTCCTGGTGAATCTCCAGCCCGACGGTGGCGCTGCCCGCCACCATCAGCGGCTCGACCCACGGGTGTAGGAACGTGTACGACTCGTCCTCCCAGCCCGCCGACAACATCCAATCGAACAGTTCATCCTCGGGCATCAAGACCGGCTCCATCCCATACGCGTCGATAGCATCGATCTTGGCCCTCGGCGTCGTGTCAGGAAGTCGGCTGCGCGCCGATGCGCCCACCAGACGGGCTGCGTAAGCGACGGCCTGCGCGGTGTTGCCAGCGCTGACCGTCGATAGGCCCCGTGATCGCTGCTCGTCCGTTAGCGAGGACGCCCAGTTGTAAGCGCCACGAATCTTGAACGAGGTGACTGGTTGGAGCGTCTCGGGCTTCAGCAAGATGCCCGGCTCCGCGCCCGAATAAGAGCGCAATGGCAGCAGCGGCGTCCTGACGACCCCGTCCCGAATACGTTCCGCCGCGGCGCGCACATTGTCCAGCGACGGCGCGCCGATAGGCGTGCCGCCGAATCCGGTTCTACGTGGCTGGTCCCCGTTAATCAACTTGTCGCCTCCACCAAGTGCGTCACACGGCTTCGACGATCGAGAGGATGGTATTCGCCGTGCGCTCCCGGAGGGCGAGAAGCGGCTGGTACTCCTCGGCGTTATAGAAAGGGTCTGCGTCTTCACGCGTCGGGAACTCAAGGATCACGAGCCGGCCGGGATCCCAACCGCCTTCCAGATTTTCGACTTCGGCGCCTCGGACGACGTACCGACCACCGTTCTTGGCGATCTGTGGGGACACTTTTCCCCGATATTCCGTGAACCCCTCAGGATCAGTGATCTCCAGTTGCACAATTACGTAAACGGCCATCGCTCACTCCTTCGGTGATGTTTGTCTTGCCCCTGGCCGCCTGACCACCTAGGCGCCCTCGCCTGCGGGGTCATCGCCATGATCCGCCATGTGCGTCCGTAGCGCGTCCAGCACGATCGTCGTCGCACGGACCGTTGTCATCCGGTCCGACAATAGCCGTTTACCGTGCGCCCGCACACGCTCCGTGATGTGCCGGTGCGCCTCCGCAACGTCGGCGTGTCCCGGTTCGCCGGGGTGGCCCAGCGAAGCCGCCATATCGTTCGGGCCAAATGTGATGCAGTCGATCCCATCAACATCAAGAATCTCGTCGATATTTTCGAGGCCAAGACGGGACTCGACCTGTGCGACGACAAGCATGTTGGCGTTCGAATCCGCCAAGAACTCAGTGTTTCCGCCGTGCAGGTCTTTGATAGCGGCGGTATGCCCGTAGACGTTCCCGCGCGCCGGCCCCCAGGACCGCTCCCCCTCCGGCAGAAACAACGTGGCGTCCACCAGGATCTTCGCCTGCTCCGCGGTCTCCGTGTGCGGGCCCTGGATGCCCTGTACGCCCCGTGCTAGGTAGCCGTTGATCACCGACCCATCGATCGCCGGGACGCGCGCCGTGACCGTCATGCCGTATGCGTTTGCCAGCCGGCAGATCGCATCGACCTCGGACAGCGTGAAGTGGCCGTGCTCGCCATCGAGATCGACCCCGTCCAGACCCGCCATCGCCGCAAGCTCAATTAGCTCCGTGGACGGGTGGTGGAACTGAAGTAGGTGCGCCATCTTACCGGCGCGGTTGGCAGCGAAAATTCGGTTCTCCGGCATGCGGACTCCTCGGGTTATTTGGGGTTCTACGGGGGTCAATAAACCCCC
>CAUYYU010000334.1:0-2859 GCA_963577415.1 Chloroflexota bacterium | reverse complement strand
GATCCAGGAATGGTACTTGGAAGAGTGGGATCGCTACGTGGGCGGCTATCGCACGAGACGTAATGACGCGGCGGACGAGACGCAGCAGAAGTCGGAACGCATGCTCGATGCTGGCGACTATCTCGCCGCGCATTGGCGCGAGGCGCCCGTGACGCTGGTGTTCTGTTTCAATCCGCGGGCGATGGCCATCACGGACGCCGACTTGGACCGCCCGAGTGTCGTCGGGGGCGCCTCCGTTTACACCGCGGTGCAGAACGCGCTGCTGGCCGCGCGCAGCGAGGGCCTGGGTTGCGTGCTGACGACTCTGCTCTGTTTCAAAGAGGCCGAGGTCAAGACGCTGCTCGGTATTCCGGAGGGCTGGTATACGGCGGCCCACATCCCGCTGGGCTACCCGATCAGGGGCGGGCACGGTCCTATCGCGCGCATGCCGATCGGTGAGCTGAGCTATACCGACGCTTGGGGCGACCCGAAATCTGGGCAGGCAGAATCATGACGAGTGCCGCGAGCGACTACAGCAGTAGGGCACAGAGAATGGCTCGCGAGTTGTCGGCGCGGTCCGACGAGATAGCCGCCGCAAGAGAGCTCCCGGCCGACATCTCATCCGCGTTCGCGGAAGCGGGTTTCTACCATCTGCTGGTGCCGGCTGAGCTGGGTGGCGCCGAGGCCCACCCGGGCGAGCTGGTGTCGGTTCTCGAAATCCTGTCGGCGGCGGACGGTTCTGCGGGTTGGTGTGCAATGATTAGCAGCCAAACTGGATTACTGGCTGCCTCGCTCTCCGAGATGCACGCCAGGCAGATCTACGGTACCTACGGGGTCAACACGTGTGGGGTCGTGGCACCATGTGGTCGTGCAGATGTGGTCGACGGAGGCTACCGCGTGACTGGTCGCTGGCCTTTCGCTTCCGGGTGCACGAACGCGGACTGGATCTGCGGCGGAGCGATGGTCTATGAGGCTGACACGCTCCGCGAAGCGGGCCCTGGCCAGCCCGAATCCCATCTGATGCTGTTCCGGGTTGACGACGTACGAATCCATGATACTTGGTACGTTTCCGGGCTCGAGGGGACTGGCAGCCACGACATCGAGGTGGCCAATGTCTTCGTACCCGAAGGGCGCTCGGTTCGCCTCGACCGTGCGCCACGCATCGATCGGCCGCTCTATCGCCTCCCTATCCTCGGTGTACTGGCGATTGGCATATCGGCGGTGGCGCTGGGGATTGGCCGACGTGCTCTTAATGAGTTTTGTGAGCTGGCCCAGTCGAAAAATCCAACTGGCAGCGATCGTCCGCTTGCCGCCCGAACCTCGGCGCAAGAGGACGTGGCGTTGGCGGCCGCACAGCTCCGCGCGGCGCGCGCTTACATCGACGCCGCGCTCACCGAAGCATGGCAGATGGCTGAGACGCGGCCTGTCACCGCGTTCGATCAGCGGGCCAATCTGCGCCTCGCCGCCGCGTATGCGACTCGCGTCTCGGCGGATGCCGTTGACCGGCTCTACACGGCCGCCGGTGGTTCGTCGCCATACCGTACCTCTGCGCTCCAGCGCTGCTTCCGGGACATCCATGTCGTCACGCAGCATGCGATGGTGGCTCAACCGATCTTTGAAGCAACTGGGCGCGTACTGTTGGGGGATGACCCGGAAAGACCGCTGTAGCGTACGGGATCGGCGTAGACCTGCTGGATACAATATGGTCGGTGCGACCGGAGCGACGCTGGCTCGCCTCGGGGCTCGTCGATAGACTGGGCGCGAGCCCCCGTAGCTCAGGGGATAGAGCACCGGCCTCCGGAGCCGGTGGCGCAGGTTCGAATCCTGCCGGGGGTACCACCGGCTCCGTTGCCCGCGGTCCGTGAATTCGTCCTGCTCCGCCGTTGCCGAATGGCACCAGAGCCGTTCGATGTACCCCACCGCTTACGCGGCCGCACTCGCCGTGAATCAACGGATCAGAGCCTCCTCGGTGAATCCCCATTTATCTCCGTCAAATTGAATCTTTTGCCAGTTGTCCTGGGCGTAGGCCACTCCCGGATTAGATCGCTGCCAGTTCTCGGGCCAATCGCAGGTTTCGAAGAGACTGCCGTCTAGAATCTCTGATTCCAGCAGATCTCCTCGTTCGACCATGAGACGTAGGGCGGCGGCGGCGGGGTCGGCTGTAGCGAGACCCTCCCCAGCGAGCGCATCCTGCCGAGCGGTCTGGAACATTCCGATAAACGGATCAGCGACACCGTTTAGCTCGGCAGCGACGACATACGCGAAGTAATGTGCGGTTCCCTCGGCAACCCACCGTAATGCCTCGTACTGATCGACGCCGATCTCTCCTCCTTCGGTGCAATAGTCCTGGAGGTAGTTTGACAGCGCATGGTAGAGCTCGTGCAGATAGGTATGTTGGCCCTCCGCATCGGTCGACTCAGCAGGAAACGCGTAAATTACCGCTCGAGAATCAAAACACTGTGCGGGGGCTGTCGCGACATCAGCCCCTCCCTCCATCCAGGAAATGACCCTCGTTTTCCCTTCGTTGGCTTCGGCGCGGGACTGCCACCCACCAAAATTCGTGCCTCCAGGACTCAAGCACGGCGCAGCATCGACCCAGGCTCCGTATGTACCCGTCAGCTGATCCATCGCCTCGGTTGTTAGAACGACTTCATACGTATTGAACGGATCATCTCCCGGGAAATCAGCCTCCCCAAGCATCTTTCCTAGTGGCCAGACAAAACTATGGATATCGGCCTGCCACCAACTCATCTTCGCCGTGCCGACTTCGGTCCAACGCCGAATCTCTTCCGTCGCGAACCGACTGAAGTTCACGATTGCAATGCGCGGTACATGCCCAGTAGTGCTCCGCGGGGTCGGGGCGACCCAGCCTGTGGCCGG
>CAUYYU010000333.1:0-2861 GCA_963577415.1 Chloroflexota bacterium | reverse complement strand
GGCGAGTAGTCCCTGCGATCCGTCCCTTTACACAAGCGAGAGCCAGATGCGCAACGACCCGAACTGTTACTTGGGGGGTTGGCGCCAGGGCGTGGACGGCGATCCGGATCGCCTAGGCCTGAACATCAATACGGTGCTCCTCTATCCGGAATATGTCCAGGCTCTGGGAACCGAAGTCGCTCTGCCTGGCTTTGAGCCGCTTCAAAAACGGTACGGACAGAGAGTCGAAAGCGGCTGCACGCCGGGCAGTTCATGGATTTATATTCAGCGAACCGATGACGGCCAGTTGGTTCCCCCCGCCGAGTGCGCCGAGGTTTTTAGTAACCCGACGGAAACGTTGGCCGGGCTGCCCTGGGAGAATGAACTCAGTGGCGGTGCGGGCCATCCGTTTACCGGGGAGAGCTTTGATAACGAAATGGCAGGCCTGTCTTTCAACCTGCTGATGATGTTGGTCACTTTTTCGCCGGAGTTCACCGATGGTCTGGCCAGCGTGCGCGGTTTCGTGAACCCTGAGATCTACGAGCACCGTTACATCTACGATGAGGAGTGGATGTGGAACCCCGAGTGCGACGGCGTCCAGAAGACCGATGAAGAGTGCGGCGGACGCCCATTCGTGGCGCTCGCCTTCCCCCAGCAAGGATTTCAACTTCCCTATTCCGCGTATGGGGCGACCGACAGGGACGTGGAAACGCTAACCCCCAACGGCCGGGTGCGTATGGTCTCCGGCTGGCGCTCCCTGGGCATCACCAATATGGCCAATGTGTCTGACCGGAAGGGTCATATCCCTAACCCACTGCCCCCCGGCGTCGAGAACAAGCTCCAGCGCGATCCGAGCTTGGCCAATATATTGACCATGTTCCCGGATTTGCTGATGCGCGAGTGCACGTCGGCCCGCCTGAATACGGATCCGAACAAGTCCGCCGCAGAGCTTTACGCCAACTGCGGAATCGCCGGGCCCAAAGATCTCTTAGGAAACTCGATCGACGTGAACCTGGATGGCGCATTCAATGGAAAGGACGATTGGACGATCAACCCGGCGACCAATAAGCCCTGGCAGGAATTGCGACTGGGAACCTACAAAGACGGCACGCCCGACGGCGGATTGCTTGAGTCGCTCCAGTGGGACTACGCATTCACCGGCAGCGAGAACGAACTCATGGCGATGATCCCCTACTGCGAGGATCTCGAATACACCCAGCGTCACATCTTTGAAATCCAGGGCGATACCCTCGGCGGAGCCAATGATCGCGGCAAATACGGATTTAACCGCATGGATTGCTCCCGGGGTCTGGCCGGAGAGACTCTCGGCCGCGACCGCTGCACATATATCACGCCGCAATACTGCTCCATCGTTCAGGCTCTCGCGGGGATCGCCGGGCAGAAGCGCAACATTGTCCGCGCGGGTGGGAACGAGAACTTTGGTCGGCGCACCATGCAGTGGCAATCGGGCAGCGAGATCTATCTCGCCTACAACCGGCGCAATGTGCTCGGCTTCTCGATGGATTTCGCTGAAGATGTGACGAAATCGAATTGGAGCATGGAATTTACGTGGATCGAGGGCATTCCGTTCACGGACTCGGACTCCTACAACCTTGTGACCGAGGCCGACGATTTCAACTTGACGGTCTCGGTGGACAGGCCAACGTTCATCAACTTTTTGAACGCGAACAGGACCTTCTTCTTCAACAGCCAGTGGTTCTTCCAGTACCGAAAGGGCTATCGCGACAGCTTTACTGCAATCGGCCCCTGGAATGTGCTGGCGACCTTTGCGGTCTTTACCGGGTATTTCCAGGACCGGCTGAATCCCACCTTGGTATTCGTCTGGGACTTCCGTTCGAGTTCGGGAGGAATCCTGCCCCAGATCAACTATCGCTTCTCGGATAAGTTCTCGATGACGGTGGGTGCCTCGGTCTTCATGGGTGATCGGGGACTGGCGAATATGGGGGTGAATACCATTGGTCCCGCATCGCCTCGTGCTGGCCCCAATGCCTACATGGACGGCACGACTCCGGGCCTGTCGGTGGTGCGCGATCGCGACGAAGTGTTCATGACCCTGCGCTACACGTTCTGACCAGGCGTATCCGAGTGGGGCCAGGGAATGGGAACGCGGGCCGGGTGCTCAGTGGCCACGATCGAGGGCGCTGGTGGTGGTCATTCGCTTCACCGCCGAAGGCGTAAACGGCAGTGACTCCAGGCTATGGGATTCACGGAGCCAGCCGCCTCGGCCCGCTAGGGCGTTGACGAAGCTGGCGGCAACGGGTTCGAAAACCCGGTTGGGTGAATCGTCGGGCCAGCGCTGTTCCTCGGGGCGGTCCCCGCTGAAGCGGTGCACCAGAATCCCCACTTCGACCAGACGCTTTTTCCCCGTGTGGCTGATCCAGTAGAGGGGTTGAAGGGTCTGGTAGTCGATGTAGATCGTGATGGTACGGATCGTCTCGGATCGCTGGAGGCTCATTCCTTCGATCACCACTGCTCGGCGGACATCCCAGCGGTCGGCGGCCACGGAGAGACCGCTGGTTCCATAGTTGCGCCCCTGGGTGACGGGCCAGCCCTGTCGCTGGCCATTGAGCGGAGCGATGACGGTCTGCTCACCGCGGATACGCCAACGGTAGGCGTTGGGTCTGAGGTAGAGGCCCGTAAGCCCGGCCCGCGCGTTTTCGCTGACGGCCAGGGACGGGCCCGCACCAGGCTGGATCGTAACGCCCCCGCTCAGAGCCATCCCGCCCCCGCCCTGGCTCTGGTCGGCCACGCTGTAGCGCGGCATGAATGCGCCATCCACCCAGGGCGTTCCCGAGCGCCGGGTCTTGCGAAGGCTGGGTATATAGACGAACACGTTGTCGGGTTTACCCCAGTTCGTTTCG
>CAUYYU010000332.1:0-2877 GCA_963577415.1 Chloroflexota bacterium | reverse complement strand
ATGGCCGAGAAGAAGTGATTCGGTACGTGGTGGAGAAATACGGGAGAGACCATGTGGCGCAGATCGCCACGTTCGGGACTATGGCGGCACGGGCGGCGATCCGCGATGTGGGGCGAGCGATGGGGATGGCCTACGGAAAGGTTGACGAGATCGCGAAGGCGATCCCGTTCGACGCGGTGGAGCCGTGGGATATCGGTCGGTCGCTGCAAGGCGTGCCAGCGATAAAAGAGCTCTACGCGGCCGACGCGGACTCGCGGGCGTTGATGGATACGGCGCGGCAACTGGAAGGGGTGGCGCGGAACGCCTCGGTACACGCGGCCGGGGTGGTTGTGTCGAATCGGCCGCTCATGGAGCACGTGCCGCTGATGCGCTCGGGATCGAGCGGCGACCCGGTGGCACAGTACACGTTCGGGACGCTGGAGCGGATCGGGTTTCTGAAGATGGATTTCCTGGGCCTGGCGACGTTCAGGACGATATCCACGACGTTGAAATTCGTCGAGGAATCGCGAGGTGAAACGCTGGTTGTGCAGGATTTGCCGCTCGACGATGAGAGGACGTTCGAAATCCTGGCGCGAGGCGAGACGGTGGGGCTGTTCCAGCTGGAAGGGGCGGCGATAACCCGGCACCTGACTCACCTGAAACCAACCAGCGTGGCGGACCTGGCGGTGATGGTGGCGCTGTACCGGCCGGGTCCGATGGCCAACATTGATGAGTACATCGCATCGAAGACCAACCCGGGCGCGGTGAAGTACCCGCATCCGGCGCTGGAACCGATTCTCGAAGAAACTTACGGGGTCATCGTCTATCAGGATCAGGTCTTGCTGGCGGCGCGGGACCTTGCCGGTTACACGTGGCCGGAGATCGACGTGATGCGGAAGGCGATGGGAAAAAAAATCGCCGAGGAGTTGCGGATACAGCGAGACAAGTTCGTAGCGGGTGCGGTAGCCAACGATATTGAACGAAGGACCGCGGAAGAGATCTACTCGCTGATCGAACCGTTTGGCGGCTACGGTTTTAACAAGGCGCATGCCTTTTTCTACGGCACGATCGCTTACTGGACCGCCTACCTGAAAGCGAACTATCCAGTCGAGTTCATGGCCTCGGTCTTGATTACAAACAGCGGAGATTCTGGAAAAATCGCGACGGCGTTTGCAGAATGTGACGGGTACGGAATCGAGATCGTGCCGCCCTCGATCTCGCGCAGCGATGCCGACTTCCGCATCGAAGGCAATCACATTGTATGGGGGCTGGCGGCGGTGAAAAACGTAGGACGGGCGGCCGTCGAAAGCATCGTGGAGGTGCGCAAGCGGGAAGCGTTCACTTCGCTGGGCCAATTTTGCCAGAGCATCGATGGCAAGACCCTGAATCGGAGGGCGCTTGAGAGCCTGGTGAAGGTCGGCGCGCTGGACGAGCTGGGTGAGCGTGCGGCGCTGCTGGAGGCGCTGGGCCCGGCGGTGGAGCGAGCGCAGAAACTGCAACGAAGCGGGCTTGCCGGGCATGCGACTCTGTTCGACACGATGGCGGCGGACTCCGATCCGGTGATGGCCGTTTCTCTACCGGACGTACCTCCGGCATCGGACCAGCAAAAGTCGGCATGGGAGGTGGAGCTTCTGGGAGTGAAATTCTCGCCGGACGACTTCGACCGTATCTGGCCGCGGCTAAAGTCCACGCTTCGGGTGGCGCCAGCGGAGATTGGGGAAGAATACAACGGTCAGTACGTCGATACCGGTGGGCAGATCAAGCAGATGCGAAGCTTCATGACGAGGCGTGGTAACGAGATGGCCGCGTTCGTCCTGCATACGCCAGAAGGTGATGTGGAAGTGACCGTGTTGCCGCCGACTTACGAGTCGTACCGGGCCGAGATGGTGGATGACCGGGCGATCGCGCTGCATGTGAAGGTGGAGGCCGACGATCGCGAGGTGCGGCTGCTGCTGGGCCGGCAGGGCTCGATGCAGCGATTCGCCGATCCGGCCGACTACCTGGTGACGAATGGGACTGACGATCGAAATGAGAACGGGAAAGAGGTGCGGGTTAGCGACGAGCAGCCGACATCGGCGACTAATGGAGCTGATGACGAGGTGCTGCCGGCTGCTGTGGAGGAGACTAGTGAGGCGCCGGAGCCAGCCGGCGAACAGGAAAACGGGAATCTGGAAGGCTCGGCGGCGACGGAGGGTTTGGTTGGGGAGGAGGAGGTGGAAGTGGCGCCGGGCGAGCCGGGGGCGGCTGGACCGGGGGCGCCGCCGGTGGGGGTGCGTTCAGTAGCGGACGAAGTGAAGATGGAGTCGGAACCGGTGGAACGGGAGGAGCCTGTTAGTGCACCGGATGTGGACAGGGTTGTGCGAGTGGTCATGCGACGGTCCGGAGACTTTGAACGGGACCAGGAATATCTGGACCGATTCAATCAAGTCGCCAAAGATCACGCCGGCGGCGCCGAACTGCAGCTGATCGTCGCCGATGAGGATGGAGAAGTGACTCTGCGGTGGAAACTGCTTGTGAATCCGGATGATGAATTCAGGAAGGCGGTCGAGGCGCTGACCGGATCGGAGCGGGTTGAGGTACGGTAGGCTCGGCCCGCCGGGTTCCTCGGTGCGCGGCGGGTGGACCGGTGAGCTGCGAATCGCGGGCTGGAGGAATCCCTGAATGAAACTCGGGTATATCGGGATGGGAACGATGGGATTGCCGATGGCGGCGAATCTGATCGCGGCCGGGCATGACGTGACCGTGTACAACCGCACGGCTGCAAGGGCGGACCAGTTGGTTGAGCAGGGGGCGGCGCGGGCGGAGACCGCGGTGGAGCTGGCCGCTACCGTGGATGTGACGATGCTGTGTCTGGCGACGCCGGCGGTTTGCGAAGAAATGTTGCTGGGGCCAGACGGG
>CAUYYU010000331.1:0-2877 GCA_963577415.1 Chloroflexota bacterium | reverse complement strand
CCAGGTGAACGCCCCGGAGGTGGCCGCGACGGTCAACGAGTATGTCGAGCGAGCCCCCACCTTCCTGCCTCCGGGAGTCTCGCTCACCGTCTGGCAGGACCAGGCGACCCTGCTCGAACAGCGTCTTGGTCTGATGGTCCGTAACGGATTGACCGGATCGGCTCTGGTCTTCGCTTTTCTCGCGGTGTTCCTCAGACCGCGACTCGCGTTCTGGGTCGGTCTCGGTATTCCGGTCTCGTTCCTCGGCGCGTTGATGCTCATGCCCAGCCTCGACCTGTCGCTGAATATGATGACCTTGTTCGGCTTCCTGGTCGTGCTCGGCATCGTGGTGGACGACGCGATCATCGTCGGCGAGAACATCTATACCCATCAGGAGCGTCACGGCGACCGGCTGCGGGGGGCAATCGAAGGCGCGCAGGAGGTGGTGGTCCCGGTCACCTTCGGAGTGCTCACCACCGTGGCCGCCTTTCTCCCGATCATGCTCGTCCAGGGCCTGATGGGAAAGTTCTTCGCGGCGGTGCCGATGGTCGTGATGTGCTGCCTGGGATTTTCGCTCATTGAATCAACGCTCATCCTGCCGGCCCATTTGGCGCACTCTGGACGTCGTCACCGGGGGCGACCGACCGGCCCGAGCTCCGGTTCCGAGCGCGGGATGCGTTGGTTCACGACGACGGTCTACGCCCGTGTGCTGGACGCCGGCATCAGATGGCGCTATCTGACCGTGGCCGGCAGCACCGCCGTCCTGTTGCTCACCGTGGGGGCGCTGCTGTCGGGACGGGTACCGTTCGAGTTCTTCGCGGCGCCAGAGAGCGACTACGTCACGGCCGATGTCGCGCTGGCTCCGGGCGCCCCGATTCAGATGACCCAGGAGGTGGTGGCCCGGATCGAGGCCGGCGCCAACCAGCTCGCCGCGCGGTATCGGGAACGCCCAAGCGGGGCTCGCGTGCGTCATGTCTACGCGGCGATCGGCGAGCAACCGTTCGGCAGCGCGCAGGCCGAAGCGATGATGTCCGGCGGGTTCGCTCTGGGAGCGAGCCATGTCGGGGAAGTGACCATCGAGATCGAGTCAGGACCGGACCGCACCCTCTCTGGCGACGAGATTGCCGCGCAGTGGCGGGACCTCATTGGACCGCTCCCAGGGGTCGAGGATCTGTCATTCCTCGCCTCCTCGTTCAGCCCGGGGATGGACCTCGACATCCAACTCACCGGCCGGGATCTGGCCACACTGGAATCGGCTGCGGCCGAGGTCCAAGACCACTTGGGGCGCTATCCCGGAGTGTATGACGTCAACGATTCGGCTCGCCCGGGCAAGCAGGAACTGCGTATGCGGATCAAACCGGCCGCGACCCTGCTCGGTCTGTCGCAGCGAGACCTCGGGCGACAGGTCCGGCAAGCGTTCTACGGCGAAGAGGTCCAACGCATCCAGCGGGGACGGCACGATGTGCGCGTCATGGTGCGCTACCCGCGAGAGGGGCGACAGTCGATCGGCGACGTGGACCGCATGCGTATCCGCACCCCGGACGGCGCCGATGTTCCGTTCACATCCGTGGCCGATGTGGAGATGGGGCGAGGGTTCTCGATCATCCGACGGGTCGACCGACAACGCGCGGTCAACGTGACCGCCGCCGTCGGGGCCGAGACGTCCACCGGCAGCGTCGTGAGCGACCTGGAAGCGGCCGTGCTGCCGGAGATCCTGGCGACCCATCCCGGCGTTGCCTACGGCCTGGCCGGCATGCTGGCCGAGCAGGCGGATAGCATGGACGGGCTGGCGCAGGGTTTCCTGTTCGCGCTGCTGCTCATCTACATACTGCTGGCGATTCCGCTCAAATCCTACATCCAGCCGTTGATCATCATGGCCGCGATCCCGTTCGGTCTGGTGGGAGCCTTCTGGGGACACGTCATCATGGGGGTGCCGCTGACCCTCATTTCGTTGTTCGGATTGGTCGCGCTGGCCGGCGTGGTGGTCAATGACAGCCTCTTGATGATCGATTTCATCAACCGGAAGCGGCTGGATCACGCCGACGTGACGGCAGCCGCCCGGGAGGCCGGCGTGGCGAGGTTCCGGCCGATCCTCCTCACTTCGCTGACCACGTTTGCCGGACTGCTGCCAATCATCATCGACAACGACATCCAGGCGCGGAGTCTCGTGCCGATGGCGATCTCACTGGCCTTCGGGGTGGTGTTCGCCACCGTCATCACCCTCATCCTCGTGCCGGCCGGCTACGTGATCATCGAAGACGTGCGGCGGGGGCTGACTCGCCGGCCGCAACCCACTGACTGACAGCTCGCAACGCCACAGACGTGAGCGGCCCGTCTACCGACCTCCCGCGCTATCGCGCCCGCGGCGGATACCACGCGGCATCACGGAATTCGATACCCTCGCCGGCGATGGCAGCCTGGAACGCGCGGATCGTGGCCGGCGTGTCCTGTGTGTCCGGCGGCGGTGCACCCTCTGGATTGGAGAGCCATCTGGTGTACGTCTGGTCGTAGTGGTTGAGATAGACGACCTTCGGCCTGAAGGTCTTGACACATTCGGCCAGAGGAATCGGCCGCATCCGATCAACCGGGAGGTTCATCGGCATGAAAGCTACATCGATACCCTGCAGCGCCTGAATCTCCGGCACGCACTGCCCCACCCCGGAGAAAAACAGGCGCTTCCCTCCCAGCGTCACCACATAGCCGTTCGCTTCCCCACGCGGATGGAACGGGCGTCCCGGCGTCATGTCGTAGGCGCCCACCGCCTCCACACGAATGTCTGCGAACAGACCACTCTCACCGTTGGAGAGCACGGTGCCATCGGAAAACCGCGCGTGGGCGGTCGCGGTCAGGACGACGGGCGCCCCGGGCTTGCGTAGTTGAGCGATGGCCTCCGGGTCG
>CAUYYU010000330.1:0-2878 GCA_963577415.1 Chloroflexota bacterium | reverse complement strand
GGTCCTGATTCCCGACGGGGAGGCGAGGCCGGCCCCGTTCAACGTCAGCGTCGCCAGCACGGAAGCCGTCTACTACACCACCGACGGGAGCGATCCGCGCCTACCGGGTGGCGGCATCAATCCCAGCGCCCAGGCCCTCGCGCCGGGCGGCGGAGGAGGCACTATGCGCAGGTGACCATGGTTGCGCGCGGAGCGGACTGGTCGATACTCGACGACGGATCGGACCAGGGCTCCAGTGACATCGTCGCCCCCTCCTACGATGCCACCAACTGGAAGCATCCTCTCTTCGACGACAGCGGCTGGCAGAGCGGACCGGCGGTCCTGGGGTTCGGCGATGTCGGCGGTGCGACCGTGAGCACCACACTCGAGGTGGGACCGGTCGAAATGGCCCACCGCACCTACTACTTCCGCAAGGTCTTCAACGTCGCCGACCCGACGCTGGTCCAGTCCCTGGCGTTCGAAATCCTCCGCGACGACGGCGCGATCGTCTACCTCAACGGGAAGGAGGCGGTACGCACCAACATGCTGGCGGGCCCGACCGGGTCTCGGGACCTCGCCGAGGCCACCATCGCGCGCGATGACGAGTCGATCTACCATCAAATTGCGCTCGATCCCGCCGATCTCGTAAACGGCGCCAACCTCCTGGCGGTCGAACTGCATCAGGCCACCGCCAGCAGCAACGATCTCGGATTCGACGCCTCTCTCTCCGCGATCGCGACGCCGCCTGGAGCCCCCACCATCCCGATCATGGAGACGACCCTGGTCCGAACCCGCGCCCGCAGCTCGGGCGGCGATTGGAGTGCCCCGAAGGAGGCGGTCTATGTGATCGGAACCGCGGCGGAGGCCGGCAATTTCGTCCTCAGCGAGATGAACTACCACCCGCCCAATCCGACCCCCGCCGAAGCGCTGACCGATCCGACCTGGAATGATGACGACTTCGAGTGGCTCGAATTGAAGAACATCGGGAACGAAACGATCGACCTGAGCGGCGCCGCGTTTCTCGGCGGCATCGAGTTCGCCTTTCCGCTGGGAACCACGCTCCCGGCGGGCGAATACGTGGTCCTGGTCGAGAACCTGGCCGCCTTCGAGCGGCGTCACGGCACCGGCCTGCCGGTCGCCGGGGTCTACGCCAACAAGCTCGACAACGACGGCGAGGCGGTCCGGCTGGTCGGGATCGACGGCAGCGACATCTTCAACTTCGCCTTCGATGACGCCTGGTACTCCCCCACCGACGGCGCAGGCTACACCCTGGTGACGGCGGACGAGAACGGCGCGCCGGCCGATGCCAACGACCCCGCCTCCTGGGGAATCAGCTGCCAGCTCCTCGGCACCCCCGGTGCTCCAAATGGCGCCCTCTCGCACACCTTCGAGGGCTGGCTGAACTATCATTTCACCGCCGCCGAGCGGGCCGATCCCCTCGTCAGCGGCTTCGCGGCCGACCTCGACCGCGACGGCATCGTCACCCTCATGGAGTTCGCCCTCGGGCTTGATCCCAGGATTCCCGACTCCGGCGCATTGCCGGCCGCCACGGTGGTCACCGAGGGCGGTGAAAATTACCTGAGCCTCACCTTCCGGCGCCGCAAGAAAGCCCTCGACCTCACTTACCGGGCCGAGGTGTCGCCCGGCCTCGTGAGTTGGACCGAGACCTCCCTCGTGGTTGGAACGCCCACCGATAACGGCGACGGCACCGAGACCGTCACCATTCGCGCCGCGCTCCCCCTCGACCTCGACGCCCAGGGCTTCATCCGCCTCGTGGTCCTCAAGAACTGACCCCCCTGCAACTGAGCTCCCCCTGGTGGATGCGGGCGTCCCTGCCCGCATTTTTCCGGCGGCTGCCCACCGCCCCGCCCCCTATGCCTTTAGGCCATGATCCCGGTAGGGATCAGAGCTTGTAGCGCGGGGTTGAGCGGCTTGCCACGGCGTAGCGGAGCGTAGACGGGAGCGATACCCCAGGACCAAGTCGTCATGGCGGAACCCGATCCCGGCAGGGATCGCAGCGGCGCCGTGGGCGCCCTGGAGCGCTCGGTGGCACCGAATTCTCATGACATGCTCCCGCCATTCTGCGGGGACTGGGAGGGAGGCAGCGCAAGCGACCGCACCCCGTGGCCAAACACCTCTCCTCTGCGCGTCCCATCTGACGGTTCCTCGCCCTCCTCTCACAACGAGACCACACCGCTGCGATCCCTTCCGGGATCGGACCCATCACTTGTCCTGGTTCCCGGGGTGTCGTCCCTCGGCCTCCGTCTGCGCCCTTCGGGCTGCGACGTGACACGCCCTCGGGCCTCAACCCCGGGCTACAAGCTGTGATCCCTGCCGGGATCATGGGCCCCACGCGCCGACACCGTCTCACGCCTTGCCGCTCCTCCGCAATCGAGGGCGACGCCGGGATCACGACGACCACGGCGTGCCGAATTCGGGGTAGAGCGTCAGGCCGCCGTCGATGAAAAGGGTCTGCCCGGTGATGTAGGACGCCTCGTCCGAGGCGAGAAATGCCACCGCCGCCGCCATTTCCTCCGAGGTGCCGGAGCGGCCCAGCGGGATGTGGCTCTCGATATCCGCCCGCCGCTTCGGGTCGTCTTTCCACGAGTCGTTCATGCGTGTGATCGTGGCGCCGGGCCCGATCGCGTTGACCCGAATTCCATGCGGCGCGTACTCCAATGCCAGGGTGCGGGTCAGGTTTTGCACCCCCCCCTTGCTCACCGCATACCCGATGAATTGCGGTTTTGGAACGATTTCATGCACACTGGAGACATTGATGATGACCCCCGGGGCCTCCCGCTCCAGCAAACCGGCAATCGTGCGTTGCGCACAGAGGAAGGCGCCCGTGAGATTGGTGGCGATCACCCGGCTGAACGATTCCAGCGGAATCTCGTGCGCC
>CAUYYU010000329.1:0-2880 GCA_963577415.1 Chloroflexota bacterium | reverse complement strand
CAATTCCCGAGGATGCGCTGATTCACCAGAGCGTCTTTGAAAGAATCGATGCGGGGATCGGCTACAATCCGTCGAACCTGCCGGAAGCGTATTCGATCGTTCAGTGGGACGGGGCGATCTCTGCCTCCACGAAGTCCACTGGTGCATAGACCGCTGTGTCGCCCCACTTACGGCGGACACCGGAGCTTCTCTATGCGGGCAGCTTCTCGATACCAATGAGATGAGTCCATCCGCCCCCTACTCCTCCTCCTGGGCCCCCGCCAGGCGGTTGATTACGGACAGGTCTTCTAGGGTGGTGACGTCCCCGCTGACTTTGTCAGTCGTGACGATCTCTCTTAGCAGGCGGCGCATGATTTTGCCGCTGCGAGTTTTAGGGAGGGCATCGGTGAAGCGGATCTGCTCGGGACGGGCGAATTTGCCGATCTCATTCGCTACCCATTCGCGTAACTCGGCGGCCAGTTCGTCTCCAGATTCGTAGCCCTGTTTGAGCGTCACGAAGGCAACAATGGCTTGTCCGGTAATTTCGTGAGGCTTGCCGATTACCGCGGATTCGGCGACAGCTTCGTGGTGCACGAGCGCTGACTCCAGCTCGGCCGTGCTTAGGCGGTGGCCGCTGACGTTCATCACGTCGTCCACCCTTCCCAGAACCCAGATGTAGCCGTCCTTGTCGCGCCTGGCTGCGTCGCCGGTGAAGTAGATGCCGGGAATCTGCGACCAGTATTGCTGCTTGAAGCGCTCGGGGTCTCCCCAGATCGTCCTGATCATCGACGGCCAGGGCTTCCTGATGACCAGGTACCCCTCGCCTCCGGGCTCGACGGAGTTGCCTTCCATGTCGACGACGTCGGCGACGATGCCCGGCAGAGGGAAGGTCGCTGAACCCGGTTTCGCCGGTGTCGCTCCCGGCATCGGCGAGAGCAGGATCGATCCGGTTTCCGTCTGCCACCAGGTGTCGACAATCGGACAACTTTCTTTTCCGATCTGCTGGTGATACCACTCCCAAGCCGCGGGATTGATGGGTTCGCCGACCGAGCCAAGCAGACGCAGACTCGACAGGTCGTGTCCGGCGGGCCATTGGTTGCCAAACTTGATAAACGCTCGAATAGCCGTCGGCGACGTATAAAAAACGTTGACGCGGTATTTTTCGATGATGCGCCAGAAGCGGTCCGGCTGGGGAAAGTCGGGGGCTCCTTCGTACATCACCGTGGTCGCCCCGGCCAGCAGGGGCCCGTAGACGATGTAGCTGTGGCCGGTGACCCAGCCGATGTCGGCGGCGCACCAATAGGTGTCCTCGTCCTTGATGTCGAAGACCCAGTCCATCGTGGCGCGAACCTGCGCTTGATAGCCGCCAGTAGTATGCACAATCCCTTTGGGCTTGCCGGTCGTGCCGGACGTGTAGAGCACATAGAGAGGGTGCTCGGAATCGAGTTCTTCGGCGGGGCACTCCTCGCTGAGGTCGTGGTCGAGGTCGGACCAGTAGTGGTCGCGTCCCTCCCTCATCGAGACTTCGCTGCTGGTGCGCTGGAAAACGATACAGTCCTTGACGCCGGGGCAATCGGCCAGGGCGTCGTCCACGACGTCCTTGAGGCGAACTTCTTTGCCGCGCCGCCAGCCTCCGTCGGCGGTGATCACGACAGCGGCCTCAAGATCCAAGATTCGGGCTTTGAGAGCTTCGGCCGAAAAGCCTCCGAACACCACACTGTGAGTAATGCCAAGCCTGGCGCAGGCAAGCATCGCTATCGGAAGCTCGGGAATCATCGGCATGTAAATGATGGCGCGGTCACCTGCTTTGAGCCCCAGTTTCTTCAGCGCGTTGGCGAAACGGGCGACTTGGCGATATAGCTCCTGATAGGTGAGGACGCGCTCGTCTCCGGGCTCCCCTTCCCAAATGATTGCCGCCTTATTCTTGCGCGGGGTCGTGAGGTGGCGGTCCAGGCAGTTGTAGGCCATGTTGGTCTTACCGCCGACGAACCATTTGGCAAAGGGCGGATCCCACTCGAGGACTTGCGACCATTTGGAGAACCAATGCAGCCGCTCCCCGGCGAACTTTCCCCAGAACTCCTCGGGGGTCTCGGTGGCTTCCTTGTAGAGCTGGTGATACTGCTCCATGCTGCCCACATGGGCGCTCCGGGAAAAGCTTTCCGGCGGGTTGTATAGATTGTCAGCGGACATAGGTTTCTCGATCCAAGCGTCGTTCGGCCGGGCATTCCAACCAGGATTCAGGGGGTTATGACGACGGACAAACAACTATACAACAGGGCCGTTCCGGGCCGCACTCAACCCAGATCCGTCCGTGACCCCGTATTCGCCATTCCGAGCTGTTGTCAGCCTCTCGTAGAGAAGATGGAGTGACCTGTCCTCCTCGATGCGGCTCTGCGCATCTGCCGAAGCGTAACCCGCGACTCTCGCGGTTGGACAGGTCACTCCATCTTCTCTACGGGAGGTTCGAGTGGATCCGCAGGCTACCCCAAATGCCTTGCGGAGGGATTACGCACTCCAGTGGAGCCCGTAAAGTTGATACAATTGCCCAGTTCCTAGGGGATGCGGACCCGCATACAAGCGGCGGGTAGACAGCTTCATGACCGCGTTTCGGCAGGTCCCGGAGGAAGTTTGTTTATGGCGCATGTTAAGAAAATCTTAGTTTCACGGTTGGCGGCGGCGACACTAGCGGCGGTCCTCGTCTTATCGCTGGCGGGCCGCGTCGCACTGGCGCAGGTTCCCGCCATTGAGGGCAACAAGGCCGAGCGGCTGGAGTGGTTTCGCGATCTTGGTTTCGGGCTCTTTATCCATTGGAGCCTCGACAGCCAGATTGGCTCGGTGATCAGTCACTCGCTCGTTGGCGCCTCGCCCGACTATGTCGAGCGGTTCTTCAATCAGTTGCCT
>CAUYYU010000328.1:0-2895 GCA_963577415.1 Chloroflexota bacterium | reverse complement strand
AAGACGATCATGATCATGGAACTGATCAACAACGTGGCGAAGACGTACGGGGGGTACTCGGTGTTCTGCGGGGTGGGAGAGCGGACGCGGGAGGGCACGCAGCTGATCGGGGAAATGCGCGAAGCGGGGGTGATGGACAATACGGTGATGGTGTTCGGGCAGATGAACGAGTCGCCGGGGGCCAGACTGCGGGTGGCGCTGGCGGGTCTGTCGATAGCGGAATATTTCCGGGATGAGGAGGGGCAGGACCTGTTGCTCTTCATCGACAACATCTTCCGCTTTTCGATGGCGGGCTCGGAAGTGTCGGCGCTGCTGGGACGGATGCCGTCGGCGGTGGGTTACCAGCCGACGCTGGGTTCGGAGATGGGGCAGCTGCAGGAGCGGATAACATCCACGAAGTCGGGATCGATCACGTCACTGCAGGCGATTTACGTGCCGGCCGACGACTACACGGACCCGGCGCCGGTGGCGACGTTCGCCCACCTGGACGCGACGATCCGGCTGGAGCGCTCGATTGTTGACCGGGGCATCTACCCGGCGGTGGACCCGCTGACGTCGACATCGCGAATGCTGGACCCGCGGGTGGTGGGGGAGGATCACTATCGGGTGGCGAGGGAAGTGCAGCAGGTGTTGCAGCGCTACAAGGACCTGCAGGACATCATCGCGATTCTGGGAATCGAGGAGCTGTCGGAGGAGGACCGGCTGACGGTGGCGCGAGCGCGCAAGATCGAGCGATTCCTGTCGCAGCCGATGAACGTGGCGGAAACGTTCACTGGGATGGCGGGTACGACGGTGCCGGTGGACGATACTGTGCGTGGATTCGCGGAGATCCTGTCGGGCGATCACGACGATCTACCGGAGCAGGCGTTCTACATGGTGGGGACGATCGAGGACGCGGTGGCGAAGGCGGAGCAAATGCGGGAGGAGGTCGCCTAGGCATTGGCGACTGGTAGACTGAGAAGCTGATGGCAAAACTGACGATTGAGCTGGTAACGCCCGAGCGCCACGTCCTGGCCGAGGAGGATGTGGATGTGGTAATCGCCCCGGGAATTGAGGGGGAGCTGGCGGTATTGCCGCAGCACGCGCCGCTGGTGACGGAGTTACGCCCGGGAGCGATCGTATTGCGGCGAGGGGGCGAGGAAGAGATTCTGGCGGTGAGCGGTGGGTTCTTGGAGGTGCTGGGGGACACGGTGACGGTGCTGGCGGACACTTCGGAGCGATCGGAAGATATCAACCTCGAGCGGGCGCAGGAGGCGCGCGATCGCGCCCTGGAGGCGATGGACATGACGATGACTCCATCGGAGATGCTGGAGGCGCGCATAGGGTTGCTGCGGGCGCTGGCGAGGATAAGGGCCGCCCAGCGCCGGAGAAGATAGGCCGCGGTGGCGGGTATCGCAACGAGCGGACGGCCGGCCGTCCGGGTGCCGAATAAGCTCGTCGTGAAGGGCGCGGACCGCCTGAGCGGGCAGTTCCGAGTGCCGGGGGCCAAGAACGCGGTTCTACCGATGATCGCGGCGGCGCTCCTTACAGAAGAGACGTGCCATCTGAGCAATGTGCCGGTGATTGAGGACGTGGAGCTCATGGTGGAGCTGGTGCGGCGGCTGGGGGCGGAGGTGGAATATGACCGGGCGGAGCGGACGATGGCGATAACGGCGGACGCGATCACCAGTTACGAACCGGACGCGGAGATGGTGAACGTGATGCGAGCGTCGTTTCTGGTGGCGGGCCCGCTGCTGACGCGATTCGGTGAGTTCCGGTGCGTGCATCCCGGCGGCTGCGATCTGGGCATCCGCCCGGTGAATGTCGACGTGCAGGGATTTCGGGCGATGGGGGCGACGGTGGATACGGAACGATCGAGCTACTTGGCGACGGCTCCGGCGCGGCTGCAAGGTGCCCGCATTTACCTGGACTACCCGAGCCACACAGGGACCGAGGACCTGGTGATGGCGGCGTGCCTGGCGGAGGGGACGACGACGATCGTGCATGCGTCGCGGGAACCGGAGGTGCTGGACCTGGTGGTGTTTTTGAGGTCGATGGGGGCGCAAATCCGGGGGGAGGGCACGAGCATCATCGAGGTGGTGGGCAGGGAGAAACTTCACGGGAGCGGTCACCACGTGCTGCCGGACCGGCTGGTGGCGGGTACGTTTGCGATCGCGGTTACGATGTGCGGCGGCGAGATAGAGCTGGTGGACACGAATCCGGAGGACCTGGAGCCGGTGCTACACAAATTGCGAGAGGTGGGAGCCGAAATCGAGCTGAGCGATGAGTGCGTGTCGATAAAGTCGAGCCAGAAACTAACCGCGACGGAAGTGCAGAGCATGCCGCATCCGGGATTCCCGACGGATAAACAGGCGGAGATGGCGGCGCTGCTGACCCAGGCGGAGGGTGAGAGCGTGGTGGTGGAACGGGTGTTTGACAGCCGCTTTGGTTATGCGAAGGCGCTGCGGAAAATGGGAGCTGAAATCAAGGTGGAAGGCACGAGGGCGGTGATAAGCGGTCCTCGCCAGCTGAAGGGAGCCGCCCTGCGGGCGGGAAACGATCTACGCTCGGGCGCGGCGATGATCCTGGCTGGGCTGGTGGCAACGGGCGATACGACGATAGATGAGGCGCGGTACATCCATCGAGGCTATGAAGACCTGGCGGGTGACCTGGTTCGGCTGGGCGCGAGCATCGAGGTCGCGGGCACGGTCGAATCCCGGATTTCGGGCTAACCGGGGCGCCCGCGTTTGTCTCTGTTTGGACCTCGCCAGCTCGGGGTGGACCTGGGCACGGCCAACATGGTGGTTTATGCGCTGGGCAGAGGCATAGTAATCAGCGAACCGTCGGTGGTGGCGGTGAGTATGCCCGAGCGCAAGATACAGGCGGTGGGGCAGGCGGCGCGGGAGATGGTGGGTC
>CAUYYU010000327.1:0-2900 GCA_963577415.1 Chloroflexota bacterium | reverse complement strand
TGAAGAGGCCCATGGAGCGAATCATATGTCCGGCCCCTAAGAACCGCAATTTCAAGCCCCATCTTTTTGGGGGCGGCGACGGTGTCGAGATCGCGTAGGTCCGACCGGAGACGGCCGTCGGTCGGGACCGGATGGTCGGTGTCGGCGCGGCAATGAGGTAATGAAGCGCCGGTAGGACCGTCACGACCCCAATCTTCGGTCCCGTCGAATTTCACAAATGCAACTATAGCGCATACCGGGTGTGGTGCCGCTGCAAGATTTCGTTATGCTCTGGGTTGCAATCAAAAGCGCATTTGGTGTTGATGGCGTGACCTGAGGCGCATTTACGGGGACGCCCGGCCGGCTGGGTCGGCCGTACGAAGGGAAACCGGTATGTTTGGCAGAATCCTCAGACCGCTTATTACCTTCCTGTTCGTGTCCGCTTTGACCGGCGTTCTGGTGATGTCCGTCTCCGCGGAATCGGACACGGATTTCGCGGTGGAAGGCGGCTGGTTTTATCCGCAATCCGGTCCCGGAGACGGTACCGGATTCGCGGTGACCGACGCGAACGATATTCCGTTCTTCACCAATTTTCAGGCGCTGGGCGGAGTGCCGACGCTTGGCTACCCGATATCTCGTCGATTTGAATATAAGGGCTTCACCAACCAGGCCTTTCAGGAGGCCATATTGCAGTGGCAGCCTGATTCGAACTCGATCAACTTCCTCAATGTCTACGACGAGCTTTCAGGTTTGGGAAAGGACCCGGAGCTGGAGGCTTCGAAACTAACCCCGCCCAGCCGTGACTGGTCCGGAGACATAGGCCTCGAATGGCGGCGGTCGTCCTTCGCCATCTGGCGGTCCTGGATGAGAACCCGGCGATCAAAACCGACTTCCTCGCCGATTCTGATTGGCTAACCACTACGGTCTTCCGATGGCGTACGAGGACCTGGGGGACGTGCGGGTGATGAGGGCGCAGAGAGCGGTGTTCCAGCAGTGAGTGATCGAAGTTCCGTGGGCGAGCGTCGGTCAGGTCGTCGTCGCCAACGGCGGAGACATTGCCAAGGAACTGGGTCTCTTTCACGCCGCGGCCGGAGTCTCGCATGCATCGACCGAATCCCCTGCGGTCGTCCCCGAAGCTGAGCCACAGCCCAAGCTGACATTGGTGTACGAGCGCAGTTTTATCACCTGCGCGCACGCAGGCGACCGTGTAATTGAAAATATTCCGATCGCGAACCTCCAGGATTTCATCATTGAGTTTGTGGTGTTGTCGGGAGACGGCATGCCCGGAATCGATTTTCGAGGTACGACATCGTCGCGGGGCTACGTGTTGCTGGTCGGCAGATTCATCTCGTCAGATGGCAGTTCCAATGACCTGCGACTATGGAAGCTCTTTGGCCAGACAAACATTCTTGATGTGAACTCCAGCCTGGTGCCTTCGTCACCGCCGTATAGGGTGACAATTGAGGTCAATGTAACAACCGCAGACATGTGGGTTGACGGCAGCTACGCCGGCAAGTTTTCCAACATCTCTGGTGTCGGCACAGACCTGGGACTTTCATGCATGAACTTCTCCGGCGCATCGACGGTCACTGTGGGCTTCTTCGACATACGCGTCTGGACATACTGGCGGGCGGCTGATCCAGGCGCCGGGGAGCCCTCTACAATCTCGGCGGCCCTTGCAGCCTCCCGGAGGCGGGGCGGTGATCTGGCCGCGGAGTAGATCGGCAAAGTCGAGAGTGGCTATCTGAAGAGACCCGGCGCGACCGCCTGGTTGTGCGGTCGCGCCGGAAGTCAGAGTCTGCCGGCTAAATTCCCATTACCTCGATGAGTTCGCGTACGGAATCGGCGGAGTGACGCAGCCCGGCGAGTTCGCCCTCCTGCAGGTCCAGCTCCAGGATCTCCTCCACTCCGCCGGCCCCGAGCTTGACCAAGACGCCGACGAACGTGTTGTCGATTCCGTACTCGCCCTCGAGCAAAACGGCGCAGGGGAACAGGCGCTTGCGATCCATCAGGATCGCGTCGGCCATCATCGCCACTGCCTCTCCCGGCGCCTCAAAGGCGCTGCCTCTACCCAGCAGACCCACGATCTCGCCGCCGCCGCCGGCGGTGCGCTTGATGATCGCCTCCAGCCGGTCGGCATCGATCAGCTGGGTCAACGGGACGCCGGCGACGCTGGTGTAGCTGGGAACCGGCACCATGGTGTCGCCATGCCCGCCGAGAACGAACCCGGACACGTCTTCGGGGGCCACGTCCAGCTCCCAGGAGATAAAGGTTCGATAGCGGGCCGTGTCTAGCAATCCCCCCTGTCCGATCACCCGATTCTTGGGAAATCCGGAAACGGAGTGCGCGAGCTGGGCCATGGCGTCCATGGGGTTCGTCAGGATGATCAAGGTGCAGTCCGGCGAACGCTTCACCAGCTCCCCGGTCACCTGCTCCACGATCTCCTGGTTCTTCAGTAGAAGGTCATCTCTAGACATTCCGGGCTGGCGGGGAAATCCGGACGTGATGACGCAGATATCGGAGCCCGCGGTCTCGTCGTAACCGTCCGATCCGACGATCGAGGGCGCGTGCCCCTGGAGGGTCAGGCCCTGGTTGAGGTCGAGCGCCTTGCCGGCGGCGAAGCCCTGCACGATGTCAACCAGCACCACATCGACGTATCCGCGCTCGGCTAGCCGCCTTGCGGTCGAACCGCCAGTCGCTCCCGCTCCGACTACCGAAACTTTGGATCGCATACGTTGATCCTTCCCAATCTTCGCCGCGCCGCCCCTTACGGAGCGGCCACTGGCGATCCACACGGCGAGGATTCGTTTCCGCGCCTACTATTCAGCTCTATCACCAAGCGTCGCCGACCGGCGCTAGCCGCGCAGCCGCTCGTTCATCAACCGGGCCACGTCGGCCGGGAATTCCGCGACCGACACTCA
>CAUYYU010000326.1:0-2906 GCA_963577415.1 Chloroflexota bacterium | reverse complement strand
TTACTCTGTCCGCGGGCGCCGACGATTCGTCCTCCCGGTTTTCCGTATCCCGGGCCGCCGCGTCGCGGCTCGACCTTCCATGCATGGAACACGCTTACCGGCGGATTCGGTCCGCTGGCGAACTACATGTCCAGCTACGGAAAAAACGGGTGGGTCGCGAGTCCAAAGGGCGGGGGTTGGTATTACGGTGCCGATCCCGACAAGAACGCATGGCAATCTAGATTTCTGGTGGAACGGGCCGAGGAGGTGCCCATGCTGGGAGACGGCGCCTGGCTGGGGCCCCTGCCGCTGCACGGCGATTCGCCGCCGCCGGCATTCGACCATATTGAACCCGGCGGATGGGGGCAAAACTTGAAATTATATGTCCTGGACCGCCATGACCGGGCCATCAACATGCTCTTCTGTGACGGCAGCGCGCGGCGGGTCGGGCTGAAGGAATTGTGGACCCTGGAATGGCACCCCAAGTTCCGTACCGATAACCGTTGGACGATCACAGGCGGCGTGAGGCCGGGCGACTGGCCGAAATGGATGCACCAGATGGAAGACTACTAGGAAGATCCATGGAGCGCGTGCAGGCATTCGTACTGAGTATGCTGGTTGTAGCTGGGACCAGCGTCTCGGCTCCGGCCGCGAGGCTCGAAGTGATCGCTACGGCGTCCAGCTCCGGCGGAAACTCCTGGGACAACACTGCCAACCACTCGGGCATGTCCGGGGACACGCAGACGACAAACGATCTGCACAGTACGGATGAATCCGAAATGGGCCTCTCGGCGCCTGTGCCACCGCCGCATTTCGTGCGCTATGACCTGGGCGCGCCGGTCCCACTGGAGGAGATGTGGATCTGGAACTACAACGCGTTCGCCCCCCCGTCAAACCCGCCCGACTATATCAAGAGCATGAAGGATATCGTGATCGAGTACAGCCTGAATGCCCTCAACTACACGAAGATCTGGGCCGGCACGCTGCCGTTGTCCCCGAGCCGGGGGGCGGTCTCCGCACCGCCGGACCTGATCGTTCCGTTCAACGCGGTGAGTGCGCGGTTCGTCCGCATCACGACTGCGGCCGCGCCGGAACACAATTATTCCTGTTTTGAACTCGGCGTGGAGCTTTTTGACGAGGCCGGGCTGGCCGAAGTGCGCTTTTACAAGGCGGTTCTTGCCGTTTCCACCGAGGCCGTCAATGTGAGCCATGCGATTCCGGTCACCGTTCCCGGTGATGAGGACGTACGCTACAACCTGGAGCATGCCACGAGCATCCAACCGCCCGACTGGATGATCACCGGGGCCTACGTGATCGGTGCCGGCGCGCACTTGAGCCTGTATCACGACGCCTCAAGCGATTCCCTCGGCTACATCCGCACGTCTACGGCCGGCCAGCAGGCGATTCTCGGTGTTCCCAACGAAGCCAACGGATGGAGCACCGAAAGTGTGGTCAGCGCAAGGGCAAGCAGCGCCCTGGCGCCGAATCCGGTCGTGTCGCTCATCAACGGATCGGGCGTCACGTCAGACGGGGTAACTCACGGCGTCAATGCCGCCACCATGTGGCTGGCGAACCAGTTCAATGTCAACCAACGCGGCGGCACAGTGAACGGCGGTCACTGGGTGGAGTTTCGATTCGCCGAACCATATCCCATCGACAAGATACAAATCTGGAATTACGCGAACGACACCAACGACGCATGGTCATGGACGGCCCTGGGCATAAAGTCGGCCACGATCCAGTACACCACGGTGGGCGGTGGCGGCCCGGGAGGCGCATGGGGCAGCGAGAACGCCGGGGACTGGACGACGGCCTTCGACGGGATCCTGAGCTCGCATGCCCCGCCACACCCGCCGGACAGTCGGTTTCCCATGACGGATGAAATCGACTTCGGCGGCAACATGGCTCAGTATGTCGTGCTCACCGCCGCAGCCGACTCCAACGTGAATTATGTGGCCGAAATGCTGGGGTCGAGCATACTGGTTGCCGGATTGAGTGAAGTTCGTTTTACCATGCCGGTCTCCTTTCTCTTGACGAATCCCGGAGACGCCATGAGCGCCCAGACCGGATTCCGTTTTCCCAGCGAGGTCGGCACGACCTATACCCTGCAGCGCGCAATCGCCGGCACCGGGTCCTTCGAAAACACGGGGGCTTTCGCCGAGGGCACCGGCGGAGAGATGACGCTCTTCGACCCCCTGGGCTACGCGGCGTCCAACGACTATCAAGTCGTGGTCGAATGATCTGCCCCCGTGACAGGACAGGTTTCCATACCTTGCCTTGCATTCCGCTGGGCCGCCCGGTAAAGGCCGTCATGACGCTTCCATCGACTTGAGGACAAGGAGCACCTGGCGAATGAGAATGACAAGCGCAGCGACGTCAGCGGGCCTGTTGCTCATCGTGATGAGCCCGTGCTACGCCCTGGGCGAGGAGCGCCGGGAACAGAGCATCAGTCTGGATTGGCGCGATGCCCCCAACAAGCGGGCGCCCTACTATTATGAAGACAGCGACGGTTGACTCCGCCGGCCCGGCGAGAATCCGCACCTGGGGACGGATGAAACGGACGGGTTTTTTATCCAGCGCACCTACTTCCCTGACAGGCGCTCGCCCTTGTCGCTGGTGACCTTCGTCCGGGTTCGGCAAGCTTCAGGCAACCTGAAGGTCACGGTGACGGTGCGGACCGATCGGGGTTCCTCTCGCCAAATGAGCATTCGCTGGGATGGACGGGAGTTGGCAGGGTACCACACCGGGACCTTTTCGGAAGGGGAACGCGACTGCTGGGTAAACGTGTTGGCTCCGACCGAGGAAGATGTCTACGAGCTGCGGGTGACCGGCAACGATGGCCGCCCCGTGCAGGTGCGGCGCATCACGGTGACCGGAGAGGGCGACTTTGCTTTTGAGCCGAAACCCGGTTTGCCCGCAGGAGGGTC
>CAUYYU010000325.1:0-2933 GCA_963577415.1 Chloroflexota bacterium | reverse complement strand
CGCAGCACGTCCGGCAATAGCGTCCGCGGCACCACTCCGTCCTGCACGTAGTAGTTCGGCGCCAGCACCCCGATAGCTCCAAACGTTCCTTTTCGGGCCGCCCACAGGCTCGCCCGTTCGCTGTCGGTTACCGCCTGCCGGACTTCCTTCGACCCCGCCGTCATGCAGATTTCCGAAATTTCTTCCGCCAGGCCGTCCAGCCCATCCGTTACTCCTTCGACCTCGATAATCAAGATCGCCCCGGCGTCCTGCGGCAATCCCGCCGACGGCATCCACTTCGACACCGCCCGGACGCAGATCTGGTCCATCAGCTCCAGCGAAGTGGGCACGATCCCGTTGCCGATGATCTCCGACACCGCCCGGCACGCGAGGTCCACCGACTCAAAAGCCGCCAGTATCGTTCTCACCGATTCAAGCTCGTGTACGAGCCGCACCGCGACCTTGGTCACGATTCCCAGCGTCCCCTCCGATCCCACCAGCAACCCCGTCAGGTCGTAACCCGCGTCCGCCGCCGCCAGCGAGCCTGTCCGCACGATCTCCCCGTCCGCCGTCACCATTTCGAGCCCGGTCACGTGATTCGTAGTCACCCCCCAGGCCAGCGTGTGCGGCCCGCCCGCGTTCGTCGCCACGTTCCCGCCGATCGAACACGCCTTTTCACTACTCGGATCGGGCGCGTAATTGAACCCGCCAGCCATCGCCGCTTTCGACAGATGCAGATTGACCACCCCCGGCTCCACCACCGCCCGGCGGTTGGGGAAATCCATCTCCAGTATCCGGTTCATCCGCGTAGTCGACAACACGATCCCGCCTTCCAGCGGAATGGCCGCCCCACTCAGCCCCGTACCCGACCCTCGCGCCACCACCGGTACATCGAACACCCGCGCCGTTTTCACGATTTCCGTGATCTCGGCCGCGTTGTCGGGCAGCACCACCACATCCGGCATCCTTCGGGACACCGATCCGTCGTACTCATAAAGAAGCCGGTCCTGCTCGCGATCCAACACGCGGTCCGTCCCTAGAATTCGCACCAGCGCCCTGGCCAGATCTTCGGCCCCGCCGGCCATCCCGTTCGCCTTCATATCTTCATCCCGCGTGCGTCCCGCGAATAAGCGCCCATCAGCGATTGTACCGCCGTCCCGACTCCCGTTGGAGTCCCGTTTGCCTTAGTACACGGAGCCAATCTCTCTCTACTCCCGCACCGCGCTAGCTGTACTTCCCACGCGCATTGTTGACAGTTGAGATCCCACTCTGCCGGGTTTGGGGTTGTGGAAACACTCCATCCCAGAAGGGGACTCTCATGGCACATGCTAATGCGCGACCGCAGGCACAGCCTGTCTATTCCGAATGGCTGGCGCAAGGGCGCAGCCATATGCTGTTTTTCGAGCAGCGGGCTCGGGTGGGGACGGGCCACGGAAGAGGGTGGGATGTGAGAGAGGTCGGTCCGGCGACGGCTCACAATCCCAGCTTCTCTAAGTCTTCGAGCGTCATGCGATTCTCGATTTCGGGTTCGTAAAGCAACCGGATGATGGCTTTGTCAAATTCTGAAAATTCCCTTACGTCGCTCTTGCCCTAGTAGAACACGCTGTCGGGGTATCGCCGTGAATCGTGCGGTAGACCGAACATCTGCGCAATCTCTTCCCTGAGCGTGTCCCGGTGAATGTCGTCGGGGAAGTCTGAGCCCATCACTATTACGGCCCATTCCGCTTCATCGAGGCCGTACAGCTGACCTGCTCCACCCAGTGTCGAAGTGTTCCGTACCGATAGATACCAGTCGAAATCTTGCCGCGACACCAGAAAAACGAAAAAATTGGCGGCTTGCACGTCTTGTACCATCGATATCGAGATGGGATCGTCGAGCTCCGGCACGATGGTTTCGGCTTCCACCAGATCGGCAGAACTCCAGTATCCGACAATGTAGATTTGCACGTCGATCGTCCATTTGGTTATCACATTTACCTGGCTGGATTTTTCAGAACCAGGAGCGGCAAAGCGGGATATCTCGGCATCCTCGCCAAACGTCACTTCCTTGAAATAGGCGATCTCTCCGGGTGAGTAGATTTCGTTAAGCAACCGCTCCCTATCTCGGAGCACGACCAATAGGATCAGGGCCATCACGGCCGTGGCGATGATGAGCCAGAGGCGCGGGGAGGGGCGGAAACGGAGGAGTTGGCCGGGGGTCACAGGCCAAGGCGTTGGAGGTCCCCCAGGGTCATGCCGGGCAAGACGCGGGGGTCGTACAGGAGGCGGATGATGGCGTTGTCTACGCCAGAGAAAACGGGCGGATAGGTGATTTCGTCGGTCGGCCTGATGAAGAGGACGCTGTCGGGATGGGAAGTCGCGTGGAAAAGGAAGCCGATGGCGTGCATGAGCTCGTGTCGCAGGATCACCTGGCGCGGACGCGGCGCCTGCATGGAATCGACGAAGATCGCGGCGGTGTCGATGCCTCGGCCATCGCTGCTCGGCATGGCGAAGCCTAGCGGGTGGGGATTCTCGAAGATGGTGAGATCACCACGCGGGTTATACGCCACGATCACGTTGGCGGCGAGGCGATCGTCGGTCACTTCCACGGACAGGTTCGGTATCAGATCATCTAACTCGGCGGCGATCCGCAGGAGTCCAGCACGGTCTTCGTCGGTGAACTCTCCGGTGATCCACAGGCTTATATCTACTTCCCATTTCCCTATGCGGAAGGCGTTGAGGCCGCAATCTCCCCGGATCGCGCAGGAGGTGTCAAGGTTTTCGGGGTCGATTCCAAACGCCGCCTGGTTGAACAGCGCGATCTCCCGGGGCGAGTAGATTTCGTTTAACGGCGGCGGGATGAAGTACTGAATTCCCAGGTAGGTGAGCACGGCGATTCCGGCCACGATGGCAAGCATTACGGCGGCGCGAGCGGTTGTGCGAATTGAAGTGCGGGACCGGGGCATGGTCGCTCC
>CAUYYU010000324.1:0-2933 GCA_963577415.1 Chloroflexota bacterium | reverse complement strand
CGGCAGCTCGCAGAAAACCTTCGAGAATCCCAGCTGCTCCCGGCCAGTCAGGATCGGGTCCGTCAGGTTCTCCCACAGCACCAGCAGCAACGGCCCCTCCGCCCGATCCCGCTTCCCGATGTAGCGTGCCTCGAACGTCACCCCCAGCACGTTGTAACCCCGTCCGGCCAGCCAATCAATCTCCTTCATATAGCTTGCCGCCACCGTGACCACCGACTCCCCGGAAAGTTGAAATCCCTCCGGCAGCAGCGCTTCCAGCTGCTCCGCGTTCGTCAGGAAGCTGACCGCCACCTTCATAGTCTTGCGATTGTCCTGGGCGAAGGCAGACATCTCCCCGCCTGGACCCTGCCGCGGACCCGACATCGGCCCGAAGTGGGTCGGCATCATGTACATCGTTTTCGGCCGTAGCTTGTATGTCATCTAGCCGTCCTCCAGCTCTTTGCCGGATACGTCCAATTCCAAAAAATCATGTCCCAGCAACGGTTGCTCCGCAAGCAGGCCGCCGTCGACCGGAATCGTCACCCCGGATATCCAGCGTGACTCATCACTCGCCAAGAACACCACCAGCCACGCCACGTCCCACGGCGTGCCTTCCGTGCCCAGCGGCGCCACTCTCCGCCGCAGGTCGCGCATCTCCGGGTCGATCGCGCCGGCGAACGCCGAGTGCAGATGCCCGGGCGCGATGCAATTTGCTCGAACCCCATCCCTTCCGTGAAACGCCGCCGTGGCCCTGGTCAGCATCGGCAGCGCCCCTTTGGAGATCGAGTAAAGAACGCCCCGGTGCCTCGCCGCCGCTAGCGCGTCGACCGACGCGATATTGATTATCGACCCGCCCCCGGACTTCGCCATCGCCGGGATCGCGTGCTTGCTCGCCAGCAGCGCGGTCTTCAGATTTAGGTCCATGGCCAGCTCATACTGCTCCTCATTGAAACCGGCCACATCCCGACCCTGCACTCCTGGCTGGATGCGATAGCCCAGGTTGTTTACCAGCACGTGCAGTCCCCCATACCGCTCCACGGTCGCCTCCACCATCCCCTGACAATCGCCGCTCAGTCGCGCGTCACCGGCGAAAACCGACGCCTCCCCACCCTCCTCGGCGATCGCCGCCACCGTCCGTTCCGCGTTTTCGGCGGCGATGTCCGCCACCACCACCCGCGCGCCTTCTCTCGCCAGGCAGATCGACGTCGCCCGACCGGTGCCGACTTCACCATCCCGGCTGCCCCCACCGGTGACGATAGCCATCTTGCCGGCCAATCGGCCCTCGCTCATTCGATCAATCCCCCGTTTCGCTTGAGGCGCGCGATTATATCCACGCCCGCACTCCTTGTCGCGCTCGGCTGGACGTCAATTCCCGGCAGCGACGTCATCATCAATTAGAGGCGAGGTCGGTTTAGGGGTAGGAGTCGAGGTGGGCATGGTTTGCAAAAGGCGACATTGGTGCTTTACATAAATCTGCTATATAGCATTTAAACCTGTGAGATGTGGAGCCGACGGAGGGAATTGAACCCACAACCTGAGCTTTACGAACTCGCGGACACCCATCCCGCTAGGCCCCATCGCGTCCCGTAATATCCCCCTGCCTCTGTGACTGAGAGAGTACCCACCCCGTTGTATCCCGGTGTAACCCGTCGCATACCAGCCCGTAGGTTTGCAAAATGGTTTGCAAAACGCGGGGAGGTTAGACGCGGCCGATCCCGTCCCCTATATAGCTAGTACCCGTTCTCGAAAAACAGGACAAATATCGACAATCACTACCGACGACATGGCCACTGTCCTCCCCTCCACTGTCCTCCGCCCTGCAGACAAGCTATCTCAAGCTCATGCAGCTCTTCGTCCCGTGACGGAGGTCTGCCCTCACATTCGAATCGACCCTTCCGTAAGTTGACTGTTAGTCACTGTCAGCGGCCCCCGGCGCTCAGGTGGAGAGCGGCGGAGCGGCCGTTACTTGATGGCTCGGGGGCGGTTGGAGGCTATGTGGGCCTGCTGGCGGGCGTTGGGCGCTTCGAGGATGGCGCGCTGACGTTCGGTAAGCCCCTCGTAGTCGGCGGCTTCGGGATAGTCGGCGATCCAGGAGACGGCGTTGGGACTGTATTTGTAGAAGATGGTGCGCCGCTCGTGATCGGCCAGCCAGGGCAGGGGACCGTGGGTGAGCGCTTCGGTGAATATGATGGCGGCACCGGCGGGACCGGTGACGCGCTGCACGCACGGATGGGGCTCGGTGAGGTCCTTCCAATCGTCGGGGAACTGCAAGTTGCTTTTGTGGCTTCCCGGCACGCAGGCGAAGCCGCCATCGCCCGGATTCACGTCGGCCAGGTTGTAGGCGACAGCGGTCAGCCCGTTCTCAAATTGCCCGTTGTGGTGGCGGAAGTACATGGTCGGGTCGAAGGGAACGGCGCCGCCGTGCAGGGTGGCGCCGATGGGGCCGAGTCCCTGGCGGATGATGTCGAGATAGACGTGGTCGAGGCGGAATTTCATCCCCACTACGGCCTCAAGGTAGGGAAGAATCGGGTCGGGGTCGATGAGGTCGAGATACGGCCGACCCCATTCGAGCAGGTCCAGGAAACGATGGGTGCCGGAGGTGGGATGGACCTGCTCGGTGATCTGCTGGTCCAGCATCGCGTTCAGCGCCCTGAGGGTGCTGGAATCTAGGGCGTTCGGCACTACCAGGTAGCCCTGAAGGTCGAACAGGTAGCGTTCATCGGCATTCATGCGTCGTCCCCCGCTCTCGGGATATGAGTGAAGTTTTGTCCGGCTATAGGTGCCATTTGGCGGCATCGTAGTAAGAGTGAAGGATTTCACGGTAAGCCATTTAACCATGTAGAAGTGGATCCAGCAGCGGAAGAGCTCCTTTATGATCGATCGAACATATGGGATCGTTTGCAGTCTTATACGAGAAATTGCACAGGGAGTTTCCTGAAGCCACAGCCAGAGGC
>CAUYYU010000323.1:0-2943 GCA_963577415.1 Chloroflexota bacterium | reverse complement strand
CGACCGGCAGCTCGAAGAGTGTTTCGTCGATCCCGACGGGCTCATTTACAACATGGTCCATTCTCCCGGCTTTCGCCCCTACCGCGCCGAAGATTTTTCGCCGGATGACATGTACCGCCCCATGTGGAAGGAGCAGGGGTGGCCGACGATCGAGGCCTGGGCGAACTACGAAAACACTCCTCACACGCTCGGGTGCTATCTCAGCTACCAGTCCTATCGTTACCAGGTGACCGGCGAGGCGCGTTGCCTGGATCGCGCGGCACGCACCTTTGATGCGCTCAAGCGCAACTTTGAAATCGGAGAAAGGGTGCTTGAGCGGGGGTACTGGCCAAAGCCGTTCGGCGGCCTGGGCGAGGCGCACCGCAGCAAGGACATGACCCCCGACTGCAATTTCGGCCTGGTATCGGGTTTGGACTCCTACCTGAACGTGGCCCCATCTCCTTTGCGCGAGGAAGCGAGCGAGATCCTGAAGGCAATCATCGACTTCTACGTGAAATACGACTTCGACCATAGTTGGCTCATCGAGAAAGGCTACCGGGGCTTGTTCAATTACGTAGCAGACTTCGGCTATCACGTCGCCCCGATCGTGATCTGCTATATGAAGATCGCAGCGGACCGGTTCGGTCCCGATCCCTACCAGCGAATCTACGAAGAGATGCTGGAGATCGACAACGGCAACTTCAACAGCCGGTTCGAGACCAACGTGCAGATGCAGAAGCGGCTGGGCGACGCGTATTGGTCCTCCACGGCCGCGGATTACTTCACCTATCCGGACGAGATGAAAGCCGCGCGGCCGGCGAACATCGTTTCGATCGGTGGGGGCTGGAGCGGGGTCTCGGAATCGATCGGATATCTCGCCGAGCACGATCCCGATCGCGCAGACTTCTTCCGGGCCCAGGCGGAACGCTGGTTCATCGACGAGATGAGGCCCGGCTACGCGGGCGACGGCTGGGGATATATGAGAACCATGTACGACCATCACGCGAAGCAGCGCGTCCCCATGTCACAGGAACTCCTGGAAAGAATCTATGCGGAACCCATCAGCAAACCCTACCGGGGCATGGCGAACTTCATGTGTGACTCAAAGCTCACCGGCAGCCCCTGGGTCACCGCCACGGTGTGTCTGCACCACGCCAATCCTGACATCGGGGCGGGCGAATTCACAAAACAAGTGCTGCTGGAAATGGATGTGCCGAGCCTTCACTTTTTCGGCCCGCCGGCCACCGGCGAGTGGCCGAAAGGAAGGGGGTGGTACGCCACCAACTACCTGGGCCCGGTGTTCTGGTTGCATACGTATTACTACGGACGACATCACAGGTTCTGGTGAAGCGGGTCAGGGTATTCTTAGCGTTCGCGGCCATCTGGCTCCTATCGCTCACCCGCGCAGGGGCGGTCACGATCTGGCTCGAAGCCGAGTGGTTTGACAGCGCGGAAGTGGCCGCCCAGGATGGCGGCAGCGGCGGAAGCGTTGCGGTCACTCACCTCGGAACACCACCGGCCACATGGGACATGCGCCTTCCGGACGGAGGGAATTACCACGTGTGGGTCCGGGTGGCCGATGTGATCCGAGACGGCCGGCGCGGCGTCGTGAAGCTCAATGGGGCTGCGTCGCCTTCGTTGAGCGGAAACGCAAGCGGCCTGACCTGGTACCCGGCGGGACAGACCGCGGGGGGAGAGGTGAGGATCGAGATGACGGGGATCGAGGAATTCCCCGCGGACTGCTTGTACGACGCAGTGTTGGTGACCGACGACGGCACGTTGGACGGCAACACGATCGCGGTCCGGCAGGAAGAGTTGCGCCGTGCCGGTTGGGAAGGCCGGGGGCCGCGGGTTGCCCTTGTCCACAGCGATTACGCCCTGGGCGATTACCAGCCGTCCGCTGCCTGGGACGCCGGCCTTGCCCCCCTCCAGTGCCTGGTTGACAAGTGGCCCGCCGCGCGAGCAAGGGACTTGATGAAGAATCTGAGAGACTACGACGTAATCCTTTTCACCGTCATGTACCGGTACGGCGCGAGCGTCTTCTGGAACGATCTCGGGGCGGCCCTGACGCCCTGGCTTCGGGACGGCGGCCTGCTGATCGTGGCGGGCGCGAGAGAAGAAGCCGATATCGGCTGGCTCCGTAACATCCACCCCGCCTGGTCCATCGGCCTGGGCCGCTGCCCGACAGGCATGCCCGGCGCCATCACGGACGAGTTACGAACACCGAATGCGTTGACCGACGGGCTGAACGAACGGCCGCACGATTACGGGCGCCTGCCCAATCCCGTGTGGCCCGACTTTCGCTGGCGGCATTTCGAAAACGGGCCGGGCACGGCCCTGGTCAACTGCCCTTGTGGCAAATCCCTGCTCGTCCGCCTCACGTTGGGAAAGGGCGCAGTCGTGACCGGCGCCCTCTTCATGGGCAAAGGCCTGGACGGCCGTCTCTTCGAAAACCTATGGGCGGCTCACGCGGGGCGGCTCGGCCGTGCCTATGCGTCGCGCGCGGCGCGGCCCACCCTTGCCGAGCATCTCGCCGCGGTTCCCGGGCCGAAGGAAGAAGTGAACCCGCGGCTGCGCTTTGATGCCCAGGGTACCCTGCTCATCGAGGACGAGCCCTTCTTTCCGTTCGGATTCTATTGTGTGCGTCAGGAATCGTTGAAGCTTCTGGGCGACAGCGGGTTCAATTGCGTGTTTGGCGGCGGCGAAGCGTTCTTGGATGAGGCCCTGGAACGGGGAATCCGCGTGATCTCCAGCATGTCCTGGGACACGAAAGAGATCCCGGACAGTGTGTCGCTGTACCGCCGGCACCCCGCTTTCATCGGGTACGGAATCCTGGAGGAGCCGAGCAACACTCCCAGATCGATGCACGACATGATGCTCAGCGCGGCGGTGATTCGAAAATGCGACCCGGACAAACCCCGCTACGTGCTGCCCAATAACCCGGCCGTGTTCGGTACGGTGGCC
>CAUYYU010000322.1:0-2945 GCA_963577415.1 Chloroflexota bacterium | reverse complement strand
CAATCTAGTCCCGACCGGAGTCCGCCACTCCCCGGATTCGGCCTGCGTTGCCTTGGCCCCCTACATCCAGCCGCCCGTCACACACAGTATAGATCACGTCACTCTTCGCCAAACTAGTTTGGCGAGACGCCCAAGGAGAAATCGGTGACTCCTTCACGAGGCAGGCCGGTCACGGAAACATGACGCACGAGTTGCGCGGATCCGCCCACACCTCCACAATCTGAGCTGCAGAGAGCGGGGTGATACGCAGCATCGGATCGGCCCGGCGGCCGGCCTGAAAGGGAGAGGTTCGATGGGGCAGAAGGTCAAAGTCGGTGTCATCGGTTGCGGAACCGTCGCGGAACTCTTCTACCTCGACGCCATCGCTGAACATTCGCATCGGATCGAGCTGACCGCTCTCTGTGACGTTGTTCCGGGAAGGGCGGAGGCGGCGGCCAGCCGCTGGGGTGCGAATTCCTGGTTCGAAGACTTGGATGACATGCTCGCCAGCTCCGAGGTCGAGGCCGTGCTGGTGCTCACCAAGCACAGCCAGCACTACGAGCACAGCAAGAAAGTCTTGGAATCCGGACGGCACCTAGGTATTGAAAAGCCGATCGCACACACGTTCGAGCTTGCCAAAGAGATCGTGGAACTGGCTGATGCCCGGGGGCTGAAACTCTCGGCCGCGCCCGCGATGATGTTCGAGCCTGTTGCACAGCGCGCGAATGAACTGCTATCTGGCGGTGCCATCGGTACGGTGTACTACGTCCGCACCCAGATGGTTGCCAGTCCGGCCGACCGTGAGACGGAGTGGCGCCGGCAGGGCCCGAAGCTCGGCCGAATCAGCTCACCTCCCACCGACCAGACCTGGATGTACCAGGCGGGCGAGGGCGGCCCATTGGCGGATCTCACCGCCTACCAACTGATCCCCATTCTTAGGCACATGGGCCCGGTGAAGAGGGTGGCCGGTCTGAGCGGCGTAGCGATCCGCGACCGTGTCGCCATGAGCGGACCAACCAGCGGGCAACGCTTCAAAACCACTGCGCCCGATAACAACGCCATTTTGTTGGACTGGGGCAGCAGTCGATTCGGGGTCTGCTATTCGGGCTACCTGCCGCAGATTTCCAGAGGACCCTCACTGGAGTTCTACGGCGATGAAGGGGTGCTGATCGTCAATGGTGGAACCGGCGAAGACAGCATTGAGATCTACCGTGAGCGCCCGGAGTCCGGCGACGGTGGATGGGTCCCGGCTGGGAGGGCCAATTCCGGCTGGGATATCGTTCCGCGCGCCGGTGCCATCACCCACCTGGTTGACTGCATCCTGGACGCCACCGAAGTGCAGATGTCGGGCAGGCAGGCGCTGCACATTCTTGAAGTAACCGAGCTGGCCCGGGAATCGTCAGAGAGCGGGCAATACTTGAAGACAACCACGGTCTTCTAGGGTCAAGAATCCAGCGGGCAGGTGAGATTATGCGTATGACGCGGGTTGACACTGTGGTGCGAGGTGGCACGGTTGTGACCGCGACGGGCGCATTCGAGGCCGCCGTCGCCATCGCCGGCGAGCAGATCGTCGGCGTGGGACCCGAGCCCCATCTACCCCCGGCCGACGACTACATCGACGCCTCCGGCAAGTACGTCCTGCCCGGCGCTATCGACTGCCACTGCCATTTCGACAACGCCGACTCCTACGAACTGGGCATGCAGGCGGCGGCGAGGGCCGGCATCACCACCGTCATCCCCTTCGCCACCTACGACGTTGCCAACCGCGAGCCCCTCCCCACCGCCATCGAACGTCACATCGAAAGATTGAACCGCGAAAGCGTCGTTGACTACTCGCTCAACTTCATCCTCGAGCACGAACCCTACATCCTGCCCCAGATCCCCGAAGCCTTCCGCCTGGGCGTCACCTGCCTCAAGGCCTTCATGACCTACAAGAAGCGCCCCTACCGGATGGCATCCGACGCCTTCCTCTTTCGCGCCATGGAGGCCATCGCCGGGCAGGGCGGCATGTTGCAGTTGCACTGTGAAAACGGGGACGTGATTGGCTACTTAGAAGATCGCGCTATCGAGGAGGGGCGGACCAAACCGACAGAATACCCGGCCACCTGCCCTCCGTGGGCGGAGGCCGAGGCGATTCAGAGAGCCATTGCGCTCGACGCCGCGTCCGGCTGCGCCGTCTATGTCGTGCACCTGAGTACCGGGACCGGACTCCGCCATGTCGAGGCCGCCCAGGGACGGGGTCAGTTCGTCATGGCGGAGACGTGCCCGCAGTACCTGCTGCTCGATGAGACCGAGATGGAACGCCTGGGCCCGTTGGCAAAGATCGGCCCGCCGCTGCGCCCGGCTGACGGACTGAACCAAGCAGCAATGTGGGAAGGCAGCGCCGCCGGCATGATTTCAAGCATCGGCAGCGATCACGCCCCGGCGGTGAAGGAACTCAAAGAAAAAGGTCGAAACAACATCTTCATCGATGAAGATGGACTGCCGGTTCCGTTCGGCGCTCCCTCAATCGAAACCCTGGTGCCGCTTATCCACAGCGAGGGCGTTGTGAAGCGCGGTCTGCCGATCTCGTGGATGGTCAGGATGCTATCCGAGAACCCGGCTCGCCTGTTCGGCCTGTATCCGAGAAAAGGCACTATTCAGCCCGGCGCGGACGCCGATCTGCTGATCATCGACCCACTGGCCAAGTGGACGATCCGGGCCGACGAGCTGATCGGAAATGCCGGCTACACGAATTACGAGGGGTGGTCGGTGACGGGAAAGCCTTGGATGACCATGCTGCGAGGGGCTGTCCTTCTGCTCGACGGCGAACTGCGGCAGGGCTCCGGTTACGGTGAGTTCCTGCCGGCCGGCACTCCGACGCCGCCGGTCGTCGTCCCGGTGCGCTAGTTCCGCCAGCTGGAGGGGCCGGCCCAACGGGGCGATGGCAACGCCACGCGACAGTCCACCGGATCACCGGTCCTCTT
>CAUYYU010000321.1:0-2978 GCA_963577415.1 Chloroflexota bacterium | reverse complement strand
CGGGTTGATGAAGTCCTCGTTGATTACTGCGTAGTCTTGGAGGCGAGACGCGTTGAAGGCGGGGCGGTTGGCGAGACCGAGCACATCGCCGTTGCGGGGATCGATGACGAGAATCGTGCCCGAGCTTGATCCGAAGCGGGCCAGGGCTGCCTCGAGCTCTTGCTCGGCAATGCGCTGGATTGTGCGGTCCATGGTGAGTACGAGAGTGGAGCCGTTGACGGGGGGGAGCGGGTCGTATTTTCCGACCGGGATGGTTCGGCCGCGAGGGTCCTGGTCGGAAATGACGCGGCCGGGACGGCCGCTCAGCTCTTCGTTGTAGAAGGACTCGATCCCGTAGTGACCGGTGCCGAATCCGTCGACGAAGCCGATGAGGTGGGAGCCGAGATAGTTGCCCGGGTAGATGCGACGGGCGACCGGCTCAAGGCGAAAACCGCCGATTTCGCCCCGGCGCATGGCCTGTCGGATCGCGGAGCTGTGCTCGGGCTCCAGATCGTCCGCGATGACGGTGTAGGTGAGGCTCGGATCGCCGATTTTCTCCAGGACGGTGGGCCGGTCGAGCCCCAGATTCGAGGTCAGAAAGTTGACGACGGCCTCGGTGTCGTACTCGGCGATGACGTTGGGGGAACCGATGAGGCGGTCGATCTGGCGCGAAAGGGCCATGGCGGTGCCGTCACGGCTGAGGATGGCGCCCCGGCGGGAAGCGATCATCTGCTCGTTGCGTTGCTGGACGCTGGCGGTGGCGGCGAGATCGCCGGCTTCGAGGACCTGCCACCTGACCAACCGCTCGCCGACGGCGCCGGCCATTACGGCGCCGAGACCGCCGACGACGAGGAGTCGGCGGCCGAATCGGGGTGGGGTGGAGGCATCGTTGCGGCGGTTTTGGGAAGAGGAGAGCATGTAATGGCTAGGGACGCTTGAGGAGGTCGATTTTGTCGCGCAGTCCGCCGACTAAGCGCTCGAACCAGTTGAGCCGATCGGGTGCGGGTACGGCGGACCAGGTTGGAGGGGAGAGATCCACGTCCGGCGGCAGAATCGGGGCCTGCGCGACCCGCACCGCAATCGGCTCTTGGAGGTCGAAGTCAAACCGAGCCCGTCGCTCGATTTCGTCGATGTTGTGGAGGGCGGCGAGATCGGCGCGGAGGCCTTCCTGCCGGCGCAGTTCGATTTCAAGCTCGAATTCAAGGTCGCGAATCTCGGCGCCGAGGGCGACGAGCGATTGAATCTGGACTACGTACAGCATGGCGAGGACAAATGCCCCGATGAGGAGCGCCAGCAGCAGGCGGGTGGGACGGAGGCCGGCGATGGCGGGCAGGCTGAATCCGCGCCCGGCAGGGCGGGAAATGGTGCGGCCGGTGAGGCTGCCAACGGCCACGGGATCAGCCTACCAACCGGGCGGCGCGCAGTCGGGCGCTGCGGCTGCGGGGATTGGCGCTGGTTTCGTTCGCTCCGGGGCGAAGGGGCTTAGGGGTGAGTATTTCGAGGCGGCCGGCGCGGGCATGGTCGCGGAAGAAGTTCTTGACGACGCGATCTTCCAGGCTGTGGAAGGAGATGACGACGATCCTGCCGCCGCCGGCCAGGAGTTCGAGGGTTCCGGCCAGGCCGGACTGGAGGTTGTCGAGTTCCTGGTTGACGTAAATTCGCAGAGCCTGGAAGGTGCGGGTGGCGGGGTGGATACGGGCGCGGCGACCGCCATGGGCACGGGCGACTATGCCGGCCAGGTCGGCGGTGGTCGTGATGGGACTGTGGGAGCGCCGGTCGACGATTTCCCGGGCGATCCGGCGGGATCGGCGCTCGTCCCCATACTTAAAGATGATGTCAGCCAATTCCTTCTGAGGGGTACGGGCCACGACGTCAGCGGCAGTCGGCCCGGAGGAGCGGTCGTAACGCATGTCTAGCGGACCGTCCAGCTGGAAGGAGAAGCCGCGAGCGGAATCGTCGATTTGAAGGGACGAAAAACCGAGGTCGAATACGATGCCGGCGACATCGGAGAAGCCGGCATCGGCGGCGAGAGTGGCGACATGGGCGAAGTTGCCGGGGCGACAGAGGGCGCGATGGCGGAAGGGTTGAAGCGTTTGCTCAAGGCGTTGGACAGTGTCGGGGTCGGCGTCGAGGCAGAGTACGCGGCCGTACGGGTCGCTGGCGCGCAGAATGGCTTCCGTATGGCCGCCGGCTCCGGCGGTTGCATCGACATACCTGCACTCCCTTGCCGGCCGCAGATGCGCCACCAGTTCCGTCGTCATGACGGGGAGGTGAATCGTGCGGTTCCCCTGCACAACTTAGGTGGCGGATGTGGGGTGGAGGGGAGGCTCTTCACCCCACATCTCACGCCCTAAGTTGAAGGAACGGAATGGGAACTGGCTTCAGCCATGAAATCGGCAGCCTGCTCGTCGAGCAAGCCTTTCTGCCGTTCCCATTCCTCTATGCTCCAGATTTCTATGCGTTCGCCGGACCCTACGACCGCGACATCCTTTTCGATGCCGACCGCGGCTCGGAGTGTGGCCGGAATGACGATGCGGCCCTGCTTGTCGAATCCGCAATCTTCGGCCGTGGCGAACAGTTTGCGACGGGCATTTCGGCCAGCGACGGTGAAGTCGTCGGTGCCGACCACCCGGCCCGCCCGAGCGTTCCATTCGTCCGGTGGGTAAAAGTCGAGACATGTTTCAATGCCCTGAGCCAAGACTCCACCGTCGGGGGTCAACTCACGGAATCTACTGGGCATGGTGAGCCGGCCCTTGGAATCGAGCGAGTGTAGATATGTCCCCTTGTAGGAGTGCATTGGCGGTGATTAACGATCTCGAGATTTCCCGAGAAGCGATTCCCACTTTTCCCCACTTATTGACACTTGGAACGTAATTTGCGTGAGGAATTCCACCACAATCCCCACCACGAGTCAAGTAACAGGGAAATATATACGGGGAGGACCGACCGATAGGGAATCGTTTGGGATGCGAATTACAGGGTAGAAGGGTGAGATGGTC
>CAUYYU010000320.1:0-2984 GCA_963577415.1 Chloroflexota bacterium | reverse complement strand
GATTCCCCCCCGAACCCCAAAGGGGTTCCATCACCCAGCCCGTGGGTTGGCGCGAGAATCGAGCACCTACCCCGGGATAACGACGCGCAACCCCGCCCCGAACCCCAAAGGGGTTCCATCGCTGTGATCCCTCCCGGGATTGTTAACCTTGTGCCATTCCTATTCAACGAACGAAGCGGACCGGACCCTAGCGCCGCTGGTTGAGGATCAGCCTCACCAGGTCGTTGTTCACCGCCACGGCGAGATCGTCCTTGCCGTCGCCGTCGATATCGACCGCGACCGCGCCGCGCGCGTCGCCGGGGATGACGATTCCGCTGCGCCTCGGCCCGACCTCCCTGAAGCCCCCATCACCGTTACCCAAAAGCAGGAGGCCGACCCCCCCCGCCATCCGGCCGGTCTCGCGCTGCGGACCGTAAAAGTTCTGTGAGAGGTAGAGGTCGATCTTGCCGTCGCCATCCGCCTCGAGGAACGCGAGCCCGAAGCTCGGCGCGATCTGCGCCAGACGCGGCAGCGGTTTGAACTCGAATTTCGCCTGCCCGTCCGGCCCCGACCCGCGGTTGAGCAAGATCCCGCTCGCCAGTTCGTTGGCCTCCAGTTTGAGCCCGCTCTCGAGCCTGGGCACGGTGTAAATCTCCGCGAGGTCGGCGAGCGCGAACTCGTGAAAGGTGCCGAACTTCTCCTTGATGAAGCTCATCGCGCCGCTCGAACAACTGCGGCCGCGGTTCGGCACGATGGAGTCGCCATCCGGGTGCGCCTCGACACAATGCGATTTGCCGAGGCCATCGAAGTCGCCGTAATAGAGCAGCTGGGGCCGCTCCACGGTCGGGTGGTATTTCGTGTTCCAACCGAAGTTCCCGACCGCGTAGTCGGTGTCGCCGTCGCCATCGACGTCCGCGGCGCCGATGCAGTTCCACCAGCCGAGACCTCCCGCCAGGCCGGCCGCCGCGGTCGCTTCGACCAAATTGCCACCCTCATTGCGGTAAAACTTCACCGGCCCGTATTCGGTGGTCACGAGCAAATCGAGGTCGTCGTCAGCGTCGGCATCGGACCACAGCGCATCGGTCACCATTCCGGCCGCGGCGAGGGCCGAGGCCACCTCCGGGGGCGCGTCGACGAAGCGAACCGGCCCGTCCGGATCGGACTCATTGAGCAGCAGCCGGCTCGGGCCGGAGGTCGGATACTTGCCCGGGATCACCCGCGCACCGACGAAGAGATCGGGGTCGCCGTCTCCATCGAAGTCGCCGACCGCCACGCAGCCGCCGCTGAAGTTCATGTCCGGCAGCGCGCCCTCCGGCGCGGCGATCAGACCGTTGTCGCCGCTCAGGTAGAGCCGGTCCTGGTACTGATCGCTCCCGGCCATGCCCTCCACCCCGCCGGACACCACGTAGAGGTCCAAGTCGCCGTCACGGTCGGCATCAAAGAACGCGGCATCGACATCCTCGCGCAAGGCGTCCTCGACGAAGGCCGGGATGCGCTGTTCAATCAACTTGCCCTCGCCGGACTGCAGCCACATCTGCGCGGGATGGCCGTGGGCCCCGCCAAGAAAGCAATCGGGCTTGCCGTTGCCATCGAGGTCGCCCCACGCCATCGCCGGTCCGAGCAGCGAGAGTTTGTTTGGTAAAAGCGGCTGAAGGGCAAAGTCGTCGAAGTCGCGTTCGGCGTGACGCAGCGGGCTGGGGTTCCGCCCCTCGGCGAAGAGAGCTTTTGGCGGCGGCGGCGGGGCGGTCGGCGGGGCGTCCTCCGCCTCGGTGATGAGGAAGCTCCGTCCCGCGGCGAGATCCTTCACGGTCTGCTCCCGGCCCGAGGGCCAGCGGATCGTCAACACGCTCACCACCGTCTCCTCGCCGAGTCCGAAGACCACCTCGGCCGGGTCGCAACCCTGGTAACCGCGCACCGGCTGCAGCACCCGGACCTGCTCGCCGCTGCCCGTCTCGGCCCGAATCTCCGCGCCGATGGCGTGGCGGTTCGCGCCAGTACCGCTCAGCGCGATTTTGATCGTATTGCCGGTGGCCGAAGTGTTGCGGAACAGGCCGACCGCCTCTTCGAAGTTGTTGACCACCAGATCGAGGTCGCCGTCGCCGTCGAGGTCGCCGGTAGCCGCGCCGAAACTGACGGTCTCCTCGTCGACGCCCCATTGGCGGGAAACATCGTCGAATTCGAGGCCCCCGCGGTTATGGTAGAGGCGATTGCGCTCCTTGAGCGGCGAGAATTCGCTCCAGCGATCCATGTCGGTCCCGGCGGGGCCCTGGAACACCTTTGCGCGCAAGTCGGCATTGAAGAAATCGCGGGACATGCCGTTGGAGAAGAACACATCGTTGCGGCGGTCGCAGTCGAAGTCGGCGATCTTTACCGCCCAGGTCCAGTCGGTGGCCGAGAGGCCGGCCATCTGCGCGGCCTCCAGGAGGCGCGGCGTGCCGGTATTGATGTAAACCGCATTGCGCATGTATTGGCGGGGAAGGCCCAGCTCCAGAAACCACCCCTGCGCGTTCATGTCGCCCATGTTGACCTTTTCTTTGTAGTGCGTGGTCGCCGCCATGTCGGCCGCGATGAAGTCGAGCCGGCCGTCGCCGTCGAGGTCCCCGGCGTCGCTCCCCATCGAGAACCACGGGGTATTCGGCACCGCACCGGCGATCACATCGGTGAAGGTGCCGTCGCGGTTGTTGCGGTAGAGATGGTCGGGGCCGAAGAAGTCGTTGGCGACGTAGAGGTCGGTCCAGCCGTCCGAGTCGTAGTCCCACCAGGTGGCCGAAAGCCCCTGCCAGTGGCCGAACAAACCGGCGCTCTCGGCCACGTCGGTGAACCTGGGCTGGCCCGGCCCGGCTCCCTGGTCGTTGCGGAACAGCCGGTCCGCCTGGCCGGCCTTGACCGGCTGCACACTGCCGTCTTTCTTGAGGATGGCGCCGACCTCGTCGCGGTGGGGCCTGGGGGTGATCACCTTCCCGTCGACGATTCGGAAATGGATCCCGTGGGGCGGCTTTCCGCCG
>CAUYYU010000319.1:0-2993 GCA_963577415.1 Chloroflexota bacterium | reverse complement strand
TAACCGGCCTCCGTGATCACGGCCCGCGCGATTCCGTCCACCTCCCGCCCGCTCCTCCCCACCGCCACTCCGGCCATTGCCTTCTCTTCCGCCTCCAGCACTATCCCGTAGATTTCCTGAAATCGCGGCGTCAGCCCGCCAGGACAGTAGCTGCGGGTAATGTCTGAGCAGTAACCGTCGAGAATCGCCCCGATGTCAACCACCACCGGCTCCCCCGCCCTGATCACGTAGTCGCCCGGCAGATGATGCGGCCTCGCCGAATTCGGCCCCGCCGCCACGATCACATCAAATGAGGTCTTCTGCGCTCCCAGCCGCCGAAACTCCTGTTCGATCTGTATTGCCACATCCCGCTCCGCTCTCCCTGGCACCAGTTCCCGCGCTACCATTGCCTGCACCTCGTCCGCCATCCTGATCGCCCGGCGCATGATCGCAAGCTCGTAATCGTCCTTGATCAGGCGCAGTTTCGCCACGAGTCCCGGCGCCGCCACCAACTCGCGATCTTCACCCAGCCTCTCTCTCAATTCCTCAAACTCCGCTACCAAAGTCGTCGCCGGATCAAAGCCCAGTCGCTCGATGCCCGTCTCCTCTACCTTCGCCGCTACCTCTTGCAAAATCGGGCCCGAGTGGATCACGATCTCGTACTCCGGGCTTTGCTCTGTAGCCTGGGTCGTATAACGACCGTCCGTTATCAACAACCGCCTCTCGGATGCCACAATTAGATTGCCGGCCGAGCCCGTGAACCCGCTCAGGTACCGGCGATTCGACTCCGTGCCCACCATCAGAGCGTCGATCCCGGATTCTTCGAAGGCGCCCAGCAACCGGCCGATCCGCTCCGTGATCGGCGGGCTAGCGCTGGTAGCGTTCGACGTTTCGTTCATGCTCGTCCAGTGTCTCCGCGAACGCGTGCGAGTCGTCGCCCCGCGCCACGAAAAAGAGTTCTTCCGTTTCCTCCGGCTCGACCACCGCCAGGATGGATTTCACGCCCGGATTGGCGATCGGCCCGGCCGGCAGGCCGTCGACGAAGTACGTATTGTAAGGGGAAGGGGTCTGCAAATCCGCCACCGTAAGTCCCGATTTCCACCAACCTCCGTCATCCGCCGGGGCCACCGCGTACTGCACCGTCGGGTCCGCTTCCAGTCGCATTCCCCGCTCCAGCCGGTTGTGAAACACCGCCGCGATCCGCGCCCGTTCCTCGTCCAACAACGCCTCCCGCTCCACCACCGATGCCAATGTCACCACCTCTAGCGGACTCAACCCGAGTTCCTCCGCTGCATCCCGAATCGATTGCGAATAGACCTCGTCAAATCGGCGCAGCATGCCGCCCACGAACTCCTCCGCCGTCGTCTGCACCCCCACCCGAAACGTATCCGGGAACAGAAAACCTTCCAGCGTAAGTCCGCTCCCCGGACCAGGCAGGAAGTCATAGTCGTAGGTCGCCAACCCCTCCCGCACGACCTGCATGAACTCTTCCCGACCTATCAGACTTACCTCCGCCAGAGCGTCCGCGATTTCCTCAGCCCGCCAGCCTTCCAGCACCGTGATGACGCTGTCCTCCACCTCGCCAAATTGGAGTTCCTGAATTATCTCATCCATCGACATGTTCTCGCGCAGCAGATAGTCCCCCGCCTGCATCCGGGTTTCCAGCCCGCGTCGCGATACCGCCATCCGAAAGATCAGGTCGTTTTGAATCAGGCCCGCCTCCTTCAGATCGTCACCGATCTCGCCAACGCTCGCCCCGGGCTCCACCTTGAAGATCAACGTCTTGTACGCCACTTCCACCGGCGGCTCCGTGAGTCGCGCCACCGCCGAATAGGCGACATAGACGAACGCGAACAGCGACACGATCCCGATCGCCGCGATCTGCACCGCCAGTCCCGCTACTCGCAATCGTCCCCCTCGTGGGTCCTTAGATAATCCTCCAGGAGCACCGCCGCCGCGTCGGCGTCATCACCTTTCTCGCCGCCACCCACCCGCCGGTCCGCCTCAAACGTCGTCAGGCGCTCGTCCCAAAAGACTATCCGTTCTTCCCTCCCATCGAGAAGTTCCGCCGCATCCGACCGGGCGACGCGCGCCTGCGACCCCTCGCTCCCATCCATATTCAGCGGCAGTCCCACCACTATCAGATCCACGTCCTGCTCATCCAGCATCGCTCCCAATCGATTCCGATCGGAACCGCCTCCGCCGCGACGAAAGACGCCCACCGGCGTCACCAGCGTCCGCGTCGGATCGCACCTTGCGATCCCGATCCGGCGCCCGCCGAAATCCAGCGCCACTGCCGCTCCCGCGCTCACTAGGACGTTCCGAACGGCGAAGACTGATCTATCCACACGTTTAGACGGAACGGCAGCCGCGTCGTGCGCTCCGCGTGCGCCGGCCAGAAGCGCAATTCATAAGTGGCCACCCCATCCAGGCTGCCCAGGTACGCGTCCGCATCGCCCATCGGCAGATCGAGTAGATTCTCCCGAATAGCGCCTGTGTCTATTCTCCGCCGCAGCACCCCCGAACCCTCCACCGTCACCGCCACCGCTCCGCTAATCACCCCCCCGACTTCCGGCGGCCCTACCACCAGCGAATCACCCACCAGTTCGAATTCCGGCTCCTCGCCGGGAACGTCCCCCACCAGCGTGGCCCGCACCAGTTCGCGCAGATCGTCCTCCTTGAACACCGTCGCGAAAAACCGCACCCTCAGGTCCAGCCCGACATGACCAACCTCCTGATCCACCGCCGCGTCGAACGACGCCTCCACCACGGTCGGATTTTGCGCCCCCAGCGGCCAGACCCTCATTATCTCCCCTTGCTCCACTCCCACCTTCAGGTCGGCGTCGGCCCTCGCGACCAGGTCATTCAAAAGCCCGTCCCGCAGATTATGCCGGTCCGTTTCCGTGACGTAAATGGACTCCCGATTTGTCCCGCCCGCGATCGCCCCCGGCTGCTCCACTTCCAGCGAAAACATCAGCGGACCCTCGATCCGGTCGATGTTGCCCGATCCGAGA
>CAUYYU010000318.1:0-2996 GCA_963577415.1 Chloroflexota bacterium | reverse complement strand
ATCCAACTTTCAGGGCCGCTACATCCTGAGACATCCCTGGACCGGGAACGCCAGCTGCGCCGACGTGACACGGTATCACCAGACTCTCTCCGAGCGATATGAGCGCCAGGCGCAGACGCTCGCATCACTGACGGGATGGGATATCGAGACGATTCGCCAGAAGATGGGCACTGACGATCTCTACCCAGTGCCTGACGCACGGCCATGGTGGCAGCGTCTGTGGAACAGGTGGCTTGTTCAGATGGGGGCCTCGCCCCCAAGCCCCCCGCTCGGCTCTCGTGGGGGCCCAATGGCCCCACGCCGAGCCTTGCGGGGGCGCGCCGTGCGCGCCCTGCTGCGTGTAGCACCGGCGGCAGCATCGGCCAAGGCGCTCACGGCGCGCCTCGCAGCCGCGGAGTGGGGCCTAGGGGGTCCCCACACAGCGGCTGCGGGGTTGCGGGGCGCAGCCCCGTCTCATTCGATGACCGCCTGATAGACGAGGTTTCGGGAGAGGCCCTGAACCTCCTGGATAGCGGGTCCGCGATGCTGGATCATCCCGACGAAGGTCAAGTCGTTGACCGGATCAATCCAGAACCACGTCCCGGCAATGCCTACCCAGTAGTAACTCCCGTCGCCGTACGGCTCACCCGCGGCGGCCGCGTCCATGATCACGCTGAATCCAAGCCCCCATCCCTGGCCCCGCCCTCTCGTCTGAAGGGCCTGGTCAGACATGTGGTTGGTCCGCATCATCTCCACAGTCCGGGGAGCCAAGAGTCGGACGCCGTCGAGTTCACCGCCGTTCAGCATCATCTGAGCAAACCGGACGTAGTCATCGGCCGTGCCGTAAAGTCCGCCTCCGCCTGACGGCCCCTCGGGCGGTGTAGTTCGAATCTGCGCGCGTGCGTCATCGGCTCGAAGCAGGCCACCACTGGGTCCCGGCCGGTGTGCGACGGCCACGCGGTCCAGCTTCTCGGGTGGCACATAGAAAGCCGTGTCGACCATGTTGAGTGGCTCTAAGATCCGGTCCTCGAGGAACTCAGCCAGCGGTTGTCCGGACAACTTCTCGACCAGATAGCCCTGCACATCGATCGCGGAGCTATAGACGTAACGGGTCCCCGGCTGCGCGAGGAGCGGGATCTTCGCCATCTTGTCGATCATGGTTTGCAACGGTGCATCTGGGTTCATCACACCCTGGTCGATAAACATCTTGTGAACCGGATGCCGCGGGTTCAGCGTGTAACCTAGGCCGGCCGTGTGGGTCATTAAATGGCGCATAAGCATCGGGCGGTCGAGTTCCTCGACCTGCTGCGCACCGTCGTCTGTCTCGCCAACGTGAACCTTCAGATCAGCCAACTCCGGAATGTATCGGGACACGGGGTCGTTCAACCGCCACTCGCCCTCCTCGTAGAGCATCATCATGGCGGCGCCGACGATCGGCTTTGTCATTGAGAAGATGCGAAAGATCGAATCGCGCGACATCAGCTCACCAGTCTCGACATTCCTCGCGCCGACCGCGTCCACGTATGCGACCTTGCCGTGCCGAGCCAAGAGCGTCACGCTCCCGGCAAGCTTTTCTTCGTCGACCATTCTCTGCATCCCGAGATGGAGGCGCTCGAGACGCTCCGCCGAGAGGCCGACGTCTGCTGGGTCCGCTGTCTCCAGCGGCCAGGCGACCGCACGCTCGGCCGCACCGGTGCGACCGTCGAACATAGGTGCGCCGAAGACAAGACACGCTAGCGCAATGACAACGAACAGGGAGTGCCGATCGACAAGGGCGGGACGCATTGGGTCTCCTTCCTTCTGCGGAATACTCATCGCCAGTCTAGCACCCGGTTGCCCGCGCACAATCTTCAGCCGCGCCGCAGCCGAACGATGTCGCGCCGAAAGCAATGTGGGACTCCATCGATCCGTCATCGCTTCATCGCTTCATCGCTTCATCGATCACGGTGGCCTGGAGACCCACTATTGGGGTACCGTCAGACTCGTCTCAGATCTATCTGCGGAGGAACCATGCCCACACGTCACATTGTCTGCGGTGCCGCGACCTGGCTCATCACCGGTCTGCTCGTTACACCGACATATGCACAACGGCCACCCAACGCGCCCTCACCTGGTCCAACCATGGCCCAGGCGATGGCGGCGCTCGAAGCGGCAAACGACGATGCCGAGTCGCGGGGCGTGCGTCTCAGCTGCGCCGTTGTCGACTCGCGGGGAGACCTCGTCGCGCTCACACGGATGGATGGCGCACGCTTCTACAGCGCCGACGTCGCGCGTGGAAAGGCGCAGGTCTCGGCCATGTTCCAACGACCAAGCGGTGAGATGGGGAACCTCGCACAATCGCCCGCCTTCGAGAACTTCAACCAATCCGCGCAGGGCCGGCTCTATCCCTTCCAGGGCGCGTTGCCGATCATGAAGGGGGACGAAACAGTGGGGGCCATGGGATGCAGCGGTGCCGCGTCACAGGTGGATGAAGATGTCGTCCGTGCTGCACTCACGCGGTTCTAGGGGACAAGGCCCATGCGGACATCTCTTCATGTCATGCGAATCGTGCTGTTGACAACGCTCCTCAGTGGACTCGTGTTCCCTGGCCACGCCGAGGCTCAGCCAGTCGAACGGCTCACGCTCTCAGAGGCGCTCGACCTCATCGAAGCGACCCGCGACGCCGCGAGCGACGCCAGCCTGAGATTGAGCATCGCCGTCGTTGACGCCCGCGGTGACCTGATTGCATCGACCCGGATGGACGGTGCCCGACCGACGACGATCGATACGGCGATTGGGAAAGCGATGGCGTCGGCCATGCGCGGTCAACCCAGCGCGGATCTAGCGGCCGGCGCCAACACCGCGTTCTCGGTCGCGCTCCAGGAGTCGACCGGTGGGCGGCTGCGCTACTTTCGGGGCGCGCTGCTGATCGTTCGCGGCGGCTACATCGTTGGTGCGGTCGGTTCGAGCGGAGCGTCGGCGCAGCAGGATGAAGATGCGGTCAGGGCCGGTCTCGCCGCGGTCGGTCTGGACTAGAC
>CAUYYU010000317.1:0-3004 GCA_963577415.1 Chloroflexota bacterium | reverse complement strand
GCGGCGGCCCGACAATTAATTGTCAATCGCAGCAGAGAGGAGCCTGCATGGCAAACAAATTCAACATTTCGATCGAATACTGCACTGCTTGAAACTACCTTCCTCGGGCCGTGAGCCTGACGAACGAAATTTTAGAAAAATTCACCACCGAGATCGCCAACTGGACCCTCATCCCATCCGGCGGGGGCGTCTTTGAAGTCATCATCAACGGTGACCTGGTCTTCTCCAAAAAAGCCGGGGGACGTCACGCCGAAGCCGGCGAGGTGCTCGGCCTGATTCAAAAGGCCCTTTAGCCGTCCCTTAGCCGCCGGCAGGGGTTTGGCCCACCCGCCGGATCGCGGTCGATTCCGGCGCGGTTGGTCATGTCGGCACCGGTCATCGACGGTTCGCGGAATCCCGGTCAGTCCACGAACTCCGTGGCCACGTTTATCGCCGGATAGAAGAACGTCATCTTCAACTGTCCGCTTGAGTCGTTCCGGAATCCGTGCGGCATCCCGGCCGGAGCCAGCACCGAGTCGCCGGCCTTGATCGCAATCTCCCGGTCGCCCACCAGCGCCACTCCCTCACCTTCGTGAATGAGAAACGCCTCTTCCACCAGATGCGTGTGCCGGGGCAGCAGCACCCCCGGCGCGAAATCCAACTCCCCCATCGTCACCGCCCCCGTCCCCTCGTCCGGTCCCATGATCATCCGCACCCGCATGCCCTTGAAATCCGTGTCCTTCCAGTTGCCTTCGGTCGATGCCATAACCGTCATGCGGGAGCCCCCTCACCAGAATCAAAATGCCAGTAAAACGCCGGTGATGCTCGCAGCTTGATCGACCTGTGTCCAGCCGCGCCCGACTGCACTAACCCATTCAGATTCGAGTATTACCCGGCTCCAACTCAATCAGCGACCAAGCGAGCAACTCTAGGAAAGACATCCAAACGCCAGCTCGCCGTCAGTTCGGCAAGACCTGCGAATCCATCCCGGAGCTTCGCCCGGGAAGCACCTCGAATAGCCCCAGCGAAGGCTGCATCGGACCCACCCGTCCGGCGGCTCCAGCCAACGAGGGGGGAGCGCCGACCGCAAACGCCGACGGAGCGTAGGTGCCCGCCGGTTCCAGCCGCACGCCCAGACCGTCCCGCACAAAAGCCCGATCGCCATCGACCAGCACGATGCGCCTACCGAGATGGCGACTATGCAACCGATCCAGCACCAGATCTTCCACCGGGAAACGGAAGTCCCAGCTGCCCACCAGACGATTGATAGGCGCTTCAGTCAGCGTTATCTCCCGAACCGCGCTCGAAATCTCATTGAGGACCTCTGTGGCCTGTTCGAAAAACCTTTCCAGTATCGGTCCGCCGTTGCGCTGCACCCGACGCCACCCTAGCAACCGCACTTGATCCTCAACGTCCATCAGCGTTTCCCGGGCATCCGCGTCGATGTGGCGGCGCACCAGGCGGCTCAAATCCTGAAACGTACGCGGCAGCAGCGCCCCCACCGAACCAGCCCCTCCCGGTCCCGCCCCGTCATGCGATGTCTGTCTCATCCTCGTGCCTCCCACGAAACGTCCTGCTTTGTAGAAATTTCACTGGCGCATCGCGCCACCGACTCGAAAAGCGTCGCCCTCCGAATACTCCCTTTTCCAAACTTCGATTCCAGGCCGTCAACCGCTGCGTTGAGACGATTGGCGCGCTCATCTCCGAAGAGCGGCATTTTCAGCTGCTGAACGTCTTCCGCCACAAAATCCGACACATGTACACCGAGAAGACGGTACCCAATCCCCGGCCGAAATTCCGTACGCATCAGTACATTGGCGACGTCACATATCGTCCCGCCGTCGTCAGTATGATCCGGCAGCGTCCGCCGGCGTGTCACCGTCGAAAAATCCGCCTGTCGAATCTTCAGCGTCACCACCCGGCCCTGCAAGTCGTGGGAGCGCAGCCGCCGCGCCACCTCGTCGCTCAGGCCCAGCAGCTCGGTCGAGAGGGTTTGAAGCTCGCCCACGTCTTCCGGGAACGTGCGCTCGTTCCCCACCGACTTGCGAAGATTTTCCGACGACACCGGCCGGACATCCACCCCGCGGGCCAGCTCGTACAATCGCCAGCCGAATTTGCCGAAATGGCGGACGAGCTCACCTTCATCCCGGTCGGCCAACTGCTCAACCGTTTCGATCCCAAGGGCCCCCAACCGCTCCTCCGTGCGGGGCCCCACCCCCCAGATACGCCCCACCGGCAACGGCGCCAGAAATCTCCGCTCCTGGCCGGGCTCGATCGACAGCAGTCCGTCCGGCTTGCACATGTCCGACGCGATCTTGGCCACCGACTTACTCGTCGCCACACCGATGCTGATCGTCAATCCCTGCTCCGCCAACACGCGCCGGCGAATGTCTCGGGCCACGTCCTCCGGCGATCCATGCCGGCGCTCGCATCCAAATACGTCCAGGAAGGCTTCGTCCAGCGAGATCGGCTCCACCAGCGGGGTATAGCCGTGGAAGATATCCATCACCGCGCGCGAGACCTCCCCGTAGAGGTCGTGCCGGCCTTTGACGAACACGGCGTGCGGACACAGCCTGGCCGCCCTGCGCAGGGGCATGGCCGAGTGAATGCCGTACTCGCGCGCCTCGTAGGAGCAGGCCGCCACCACCCCTCGGGAGTCGGGATCGCCTCCCACCACCACCGGCCGTCCGCGCAGCGCCGGATTGTCCCGCTGTTCCACCGAGGCGTAGAACGCATCCAAATCAGCGTGCAAGATCGAAGCCGTCGGATGCGGTCCATTCAGACCCGCCATCCCTCTCTCGACCCGAAATACTGTCATTTCGCTCATAACCGCCGTGCCTGCTTATCTCATCCGTTCGGCAATAATACCGAACGTCCACCGAACAGTCAACGATTTTGTAGGCAGTATTACATCTCCATGGTGACGAAGTGGGGAAGTACGAGTCGTTTTTGCGACTATCTCCCCGGCGCAAGGGATACTGGGGCATGGATTTACGTGCGCTTTGCCAGAGCATCATCAAATGGG
>CAUYYU010000316.1:0-3037 GCA_963577415.1 Chloroflexota bacterium | reverse complement strand
AGGGGCCGCTAAAAGCGCTAAAGCTGATCGAGGAAGGCGCCATCGGAGAGCCATTTTTCTACCGGCAAGGTGCATTCTCGCCGCGGCACTACGCCGGCACGGCTACATATGACTCGGGCTGGCGGGCAAAGTCGAGCATGGCCGGGGGTGGCGCGCTGATCGACAACTCGTACCACTATCTGTACACAGCGGCGGCCTTTATGGGGTCGCCGATTGCCAGCGTGTTCACGAAGATGGGCACGTTCGTGCACGACATCGACGTGGAGGACACCGTGTTGATGTCGCTGACCCACGCGAACGGGCGGTTTTCAGCGATCGAGACGGGCTGGAGCACCGGGGCGGCCGAGCCGGTGGACGAAATCCACGGCACCGAGGGCACGATCGCCTTTCGCCAGGAAGTACCCCACATGCGCCTGTACCGCAACGGCGGGTGGGAGGACGTGGAAGTCGAGGGCGGGTTTTCCTGGGGATTTATAAACCTGTTCGCAGCGTATGCCGACGCGCTGGAGTCGGGCGAGCCGCCGCCAGTGAGCTTCGAGGACGGCTACACCAACATCAAGGTCGTCATGGCCGCTTACGAGTCCGGGCGGACGGGACAGCCAGTCGATATCAGCTGACCGCTGGTTCCGGGATCTCGTTTCTGGAGGATCCGGGATCGTTGGTCGGTCCTGGCGCTTCTTCCGTTTCGGTCTACAGCGCTTCTTTGAGGGCAGTAGCCGTGGACCGAGTCATCCCAGGCAGGCTGGCGAGTTCGTCAACCCCGGCGGCGCGTATCTTCGCCACGCTGCCGTACTTGCGGATCAGGGCACGCTTGCGCTTGGGGCCGATACCAGGGATTTCGTCCAGGATCGAGCGGCGGCCTTTCTTGGTTCTGAGCTTGATGTGAAAGCTCACCGCGAAACGGTGGGCCTCGTCGCGCACCCGTTGCAGCAGGTGGAGGCCGTCGGAAGCGGCAGGCAGCAGGACCGGACGCGAGCGACCTGGTAAGAAAATCTCTTCGCGCTTCTTGGCGATCGCCGCCACCGGCACGTCGGCGGCGCCTTGCTCCTGCATCGCCGCGAGAGCGGAGGAGAGCTGTCCTTTGCCGCCGTCGATCAGCACCAGGTCGGGAACGGTGAGCCATTCCTTGCTGGAGCCGGCCACTTGCTCGGTGGCCTGGGGCAGCGCGGCACTTTCATCGAAGTCCTTCAGCGTGATGGACTCAAGCCCGGCGGTCTCAAGTTCGCCATCACCACCGGCGATCACCCGTTCGCGCATCCGCTTGAACCGGCGGCCGATGACTTCTCGCATGGAGGCGAAATCGTCGTTCCCATGCTCGCCGCGAATCTTGAAGCGCCGGTACTTGCCCTTCTTCGCCACCCCGTCCTCGAAGACGACCATGGAGGCCACGGTGAGCGAGCCCTGGATGTGGGAGATGTCGTAACACTCGATGCGGCGGGGGAGGCGGCGGAGTTCCATGGACTCACCGATCTGGCGCAGGGCATGACGCACGCGGCGCTCGCTGGTGAGGAAGGCCTTGCGTTCCACTTCCAAGGTGTCCCGGGCGTTCACTTCGGCCAGCTTCACGAGCTTGCGCAGCGCCCCTCGCTTCGGCGCCCGCACCTCGACCCGGCCGTCGCGCATCGAGCTCAGCCACTCGCTCACGACCTCCAGATCGTCGATTTCCGCCGGCAGCAGCACCTGCTTCGGCACCTGTTCAGAACGGCCGTAGTATTCCCGCACGAATTCCGAAACCAGCTCTCCCATGGGCTCGTCGCCGGTGGCGGTGAGGCGGTAGGAGTTGCGGCCGATTAGCTTGCCGTTGCGGATGGTGAGCACCTGCCCGATGGCCTCGCGGCCTTCGCGGGCGATGCCGATCACGTCCTGGTTGCGCCCGCTCGGGTCCATGACCTTCTGCTCGGAAACCACTCGACGGACGGCGAGCAGGCGATCGCGAAAGCTGGCGGCGGTCTCGAAGCGGAGTTCGGCGGAAGCGCGTTTCATACCGGTTTCGAGAGCCTCCAGGATGGGCTCGTGGTGGCCATCCAGGAAATTGATGGTCTGATCGATCACGCGGCGGTAATCCTCCACCGAGACGACCCGAATGCATGGTGCGTTGCAGCGCCCGATTTCGTACTTCAAGCAGGCCCGGTCCCACACCTTGTCCATGTCCAGCCGGCAGGTGCGGTAGGGGAAGATGCGATTCAGCAATTTCAAAGTTTGTCGCAGCTGCTTGGCGTTTGGGTACGGACCGAAGTACCGGGACCCGTCCTTCACCACCCGCCGAGTGGTCATCACCCGCGGATAGGTTTCGGCGGTGGTGATCTTGAGGTAGAGGTACTGCTTGTCATCGCGAAGCATGATGTTGTACCGCGGTTGATGGCGCTTGATCAGGTTATTTTCGAGGATCAGCGCCTCAACCTCGGTGTTGGTGACGATGAACTCGAAATCGGCGGTCCGCTCCACCAACCGCCTAGTCTTGGGGTCGAGACCCCGACGGCTGCCGAAATATGAACGGACGCGATTTCGCAGCGACAGCGCCTTGCCGATATAGATAATTCGATCGTCAGCGTCCCTCATCAAGTACACGCCGGGGGAGGCCGGCAGGGTAGCCAGCTTGCCGCCGATCAGTTCGGACGCTGTGGATTGCTGTGTCAAAGTGGATCCTCGCAGTCCATCGTTTAATTCTATTTGAAGGTGACTACTTCGCTTGGAGAACATCTGGCCGGGGTTTGATTTCGAATATTTCCGTGAGGGGAAGCGGACGCGGGTGGGAGTGCACAATCCGGGGCTCGGACACTGGCAGTTGTTCCTGTGCCCCGAGGAGGGCTACCTGGAGATCGCCGCTCGTATCCGGCGGTCGGACTCGGAACTGAGCCTGCACCATCCGTTCATCACGCCGTTCGAGGGCCGCGGCCGGCACGATTCGAGTCAGTTCCTGGACGCGGACCCGCAAATGCGGGAGCTTTCGTTCCGCTGGCTGCACGACTCGCTGGCGAAGGCGGTGGAGCTGGGGGCGGAGTTCGTGGTGACGCACCTGAACCACGGGGAGGGGGTT
>CAUYYU010000315.1:0-3042 GCA_963577415.1 Chloroflexota bacterium | reverse complement strand
CCGGCTCCGTCGTGCTGGCCGCCGTCTTGCTGAAGATGGGGACGTATGGCTTCGTTCGGTTTCTGCTGCCGTTTTTCCCTGCAGCGGCCGGGCACCCGACCGTGGTGGCGATCATGCTCACTCTCGGGGTCGTGGGTATCGTCTATGCGGCTTTGGTCGCTGCTGTACAGGCGGACGCCAAGAAATTGGTGGCGTACACGTCCGTTGCACACATGGGCTTCGTTGTCATCGGAGTATTCGCCTTGAACGTCAACGGGCTTCAGGGAGGGCTGCTAGTCATGATCTCCCACGGGATCTCGACGGGTGCGCTTTTCCTCCTGCTCGGCATGCTCTACGAACGGCGCCATACTCGACGGATCGAGGATTTTGGCGGTCTTGGACGCGTGGCCCCGTGGCTTGCGACAGCCTTTGTGATCACTGCGCTCGCGTCCATCGGACTTCCCGGTACGAGTGGTTTCGTGGGTGAGTTCTTGGCCCTTCTCGGTACGTTCGAGGACCATCCCGGGTTTGGCATACTTGCCGCGACCGGAGTGATTTTCGCGGCCTACTACATGCTTCCGATGGTGCAACGGGTGTTTTTCAACGCACTGGACAACCCGGAAAACCGGGCCGTTCAGGATCTGTCACGTCGGGAAACGGTCATCTTGGCACCGATGCTCGCACTGATGATCCTGATCGGCGTACATCCTACGCCTTTGTTGCGACGCATGGAGCCCAGCGTCCAGGCCGTGCTCGCTCGCGTATACGAGCGTAGCCCGGCGAGTTCGGGAGTGACCATATCGGCGGGCGAGCCCTCTTCTGCAGTTGGGTCGGACTCGGGGCCCGTGGCGGATGTCGACGAAACCGGATCCGCCGACGGAGCGGGGGAGTAGAGGCGGATGGAACTCGACTTCAGCAGTCAGGCCCACTTCCTCGTGGCCTTGGCACCGGAAATCGTGCTGTGCGCCTGGGGCATGGTTGTCCTTCTTCGCGGCGTCAGTGACGAAAAGAGATCCGCCGCCGAGCTTGGATGGCTAGCTCTGCTGGGCATTCTCGCCGCCGGCTTCGTCAACGGATGGCTCTATGGAGTCACCGAAGTGGGTAACCATGCCATGGTCGCGGTCGATGGACTCGCCCTGTTCTCCAACTGGATCATCCTCGCGGCCGCGGCACTCGGGATCCTGATCTCTCTGTCATATGTGGAGCGGCAGGGTCTACAAGCGGGTGAATTCTATGGTCTGTTGATCTATTCTACTGTCGGCTTGATGGTGATGGCGGCGGCTAGAGATCTTATGGTCATCTTCATCGGCCTCGAGATCATGTCGATTGCGGTGTATGCGCTGACCGCCATCAATCGGCGCTCCCGGCGATCCGCCGAGGCGGGGCTCAAGTATTTCATATTGGGCGCATTCTCCACCGGGTTCTTCCTCTACGGAATCGCTTTGGTATATGGGGCGACCGGGAGCACTCACGTCCGCGAGATCGCTGACGCGGTATGGAGCGGGGGGGCACATGAGGCACTCCTCCTGTTCGGCATCGCTCTCATGGCTGTGGGCTTCTCGTTCAAGATCTCAGCGGTACCCTTTCACATGTGGACACCCGACGTCTACGAGGGTGCGCCGACACCTGTGACGGCCTTCATGTCCGCAGCCGTGAAGGCCGGCGCGTTCCTCGCCTTTCTGAGGGTCTTTTCGGTGGCATTCGAGGGCGCCTACGAGAGTTGGTGGATGATCCTATGGTGGCTTGCGGCGATCACGATGGTCCTGGCGAACTTGATTGCATTGGTACAGGTGAGCGTCAAACGCCTACTCGCCTACTCGGGGATCGCGCACTCCGGCTACCTCATGGTGGCGATCGTTTCGGCCAATGAAACTGCAGCAGCCGGGCTGCTCTTTTACCTCTTGGTCTACGCGATCATGAATGTGGGAGCGTTCGGTGTCGTGATTCTAGTGTCCGGGCACGGAGAGGAGCGTCTAAAGATCGACGATTATTCCGGGTTCGGGTGGGACCAGCCGGTTCTAGGTGTGGTTTTCACGATTTTTCTTCTGTCGCTTGCTGGATTCCCGGCCACCGGCGGATTCATGGCCAAGATTTTCCTGCTGCAGGGTGCGATGGAGGCGGGACTCGTCTACCTATCGGTCATACTCGTCCTGACTACGGTCGCCTCGTATTGGTATTACTTGCGCGTTGCGTGGTTCATGTGGATGAGGCCGGCCGCCGACGCGGCGACCCACAGGGCGATCCACGTACCGTTCGCGATGCGCCTTGCCCTTGGGGTGGGTGTTGCGCTAGTCCTGTACTTGGGTCTTTTCCCGGACGCGGCGCTCCAGTTCGCGCAATCGAGTGTCAGCGGATTGACCGACGGGAGCCGGGGCCTCGTCGGAATCGGTCCGTAGCAATCTCTCGTAGCAACTTTCGATCCCCGAGTAAGGTCGATTTAGGTGTCATGAAAATTCCGGATCATATTTTTCGGCAGTACGACATCCGGGGTCTTGTCGACGGGGAACTCACGCCCTATGTGACCTGTTGTGTCGGGAAGGCTTACGGTACGCTGGCACGTGAGCAGCTCCAACGGACGCCGCGAGTGGCCGTCGGTCGTGACAACCGCCCCTCGTCTCCAGCCTTGTCGGATGGACTCGTTCAGGGTTTGATGCGCTCGGGTGCTGACGTCTTGGATCTGGGAACTGTCCCCACACCTACCGCCTATTGGGCCGAAAAGACCCTTCCCACCGACGGGGCCATCCAGATCACCGGGTCCCATAATCCGCCCGAATGGAATGGGATCAAGATGACCCTCGGCGGCTCTTCGGTGTACGGCGAGGCCATCCAGGGGCTGAAGGTATGCATAGACACGGAGGGTTACGGACGGGGCAAGGGAACCTGTGAGCATATCGCCGTGCTGGAGCAGTACCTATCGGATTTGGCTGGGCGCTTCAAGATTTCAAGGCCAGTCAAGGTCGTCTTGGACTGTGGTAACGGGACGGGCTCCCTCGTCGGCGTGCGCCTCTTGGAGGAAATTGGTGCGGAAGTAATTCCCCTCTACTGTGACTCGGACGGCACGTT
>CAUYYU010000314.1:0-3046 GCA_963577415.1 Chloroflexota bacterium | reverse complement strand
GAACACCTCAGGGGCCAGTAAGTTGATCGCAGCACTCACCGCCGACGCCAGACACGCCGCCGCCTTCTCGACAACTACCTTGGCGAACTCATCCTCTCGGCCCCAAGCCGCCATCAGATCCTTGCCGGGAACGGAGGCACTGCCCATCGAGACCAACTCGCTGCCTTCCCAAAGCTCCGGTTCACGCTCTGACATCCAGGCGGCCAATCGCGAGAGCCCAGGCCCGGAACACACCGCTTCCACACACCCGCGATTCCCACACGCGCAAAGCGGCCCATCCGGCAGCACCACCATATGACCGATCTCAGCCTCGCCCACGTCGCTCATCTCGACGATCCGCCCGTCCCGGACGATCCCTCCGCCCACGCCGGTCCCGATCGTCATGTAGAAGATCGTCTTGTTGCCCCGCCCCGCCCCAAAATGAGCCTCGGCCAGCGCGGCGACCTTGCAGTCGTTCTCTACCCGAACCGGAACACCGAATTCGTCCTCCAGCGTTCCTGCGACATCCATCTCATCCCAGCCCGGCTCGTGGAGGTTCGCCAATGGCCGCCGCTCCGAGCGCCGCACATAACCCCCGAAGCCCAGACCACCGCCACGGAACACGAGCCCTTTCGCCACATGGTCCGCCTTGAGCGCCCGGCCCAGTTCGATCAATCCGCGAAAACTCTCCGCCGCCGTATCGTCCGACTTCCGATACAACGTCCGCGTTTCGATCAACTGAAGGTCCGCCCCCGCTACACCAGCGACCAGCTTCGTCCCCCCCGTTTCAAACGCTAAATAGCCGGACTCACTCACGCCGCGTCACACCTCCAACGTCTACGATACTCCTCGCCGCATCCAAACCGCGCCATGACCGCGAGGTAGCGGTCCAGCATCACAAACGGTGGAGTACAATCGTCCAAGCTTCCCCCGTAGGCCCATGGTCGGCAAAACCATCTCCCGTTACAAGATCCTCGAAAAACTCGGCGAGGGCGGGATGGGTGTCGTCTACAAAGCCGAGGACATCAATCTCAAACGGCCGGTCGCCCTGAAGTTTCTCGCTGCTCATCTGCTCGGCGACGCCGACATCAAGGCCCGCTTCCGGCGCGAAGCCGAGGCCTCGGCCGCGCTCAACCACCCCAACGTCTGCCATGTCTACGAAATCGATGAGGTCGAGGGCAAGACCTTCATCGCGATGGCCTTCATCGAGGGGGTAAGCCTCTACGAAAGGATCGTCGCCGGTCCAATGAAGCTCGAGGAGGCACTCGACGTCGCAATTCAGACCGCCAAGGGCCTGCAAGCCGCCCACGCCAAGGGTATCTTCCATCGCGACGTCAAGCCGGGCAACATCATCATCGGCCCCGACGGGCGGGTCACGATCATGGATTTCGGCCTCGCCCAGCTCTCCGACCGCTCGCGCCTCACGCGTGTCAACCAAGCCATCGGTACCGCCGCCTACATGTCGCCCGAGCAGGCCGAAGGCCGGGGGACCGACCACCGCACGGACCTCTGGTCGCTCGGGGTCGTGCTGTACGAAATGATCAGCGGTCAGCGCCCTTTTCATGGCGACTACGAACAGGCCGTCATCTACTCGATCCTCCGCGAACAGCCCGAACCGCTCACCGCCCTCCGTACCGGCGTTCCGGCCGACATCGAACGCATCTGTGACCGGGCGATCCAGAAGGTCCCGGAGGACCGTTACCAGACAGCCGAGGACATGGTGTCTGAACTGCGCAGGGTGCGCCGTAACATTGCTGACAGCTCTATCGGAGGCCATACCCGTGCGGCCCGCACGCGCGCATCGATTCCGGTAGCGCCCACGTCCGGGGTGCGGACCCAGGCCCTCGCCGCCGCCATCGCCGGGCTCGCTTTGGGCCTCGGCATCGGCTGGTTCATCGGCGTCCGAAGTTCGGTGCTCGCACCGCCTCCCGCACCTCCCACGAACACACAGCTCATCCAGCTCACCGAGTGGGAGGGCGTCTCGCAGCAGGCAAGTTGGTCGCCCAATGGTAAGTCCATCGTCTTCTCGTCCGACCGCGAAGGCAACCTCGACATCTGGACGATGACCCTACCCGGCGGCGAGGCCAAGAGGATTACGAATAGCGAGGCCCCCGATGAGCACCCCGTCTGGCATCCAAGCGAAGACGTCATCGCCTACTCATCCGGAGGGCGCCAGGGCGGCATCTTCCTGATTAACCCCGGCGGTGGAACGCCCACTTCCTACGTCGCCAAAGGAGTCCAGCCGCTGTGGTCGCCCAAAGGCGATCAACTTGTCTACCAGGATCAGGGCGCCACCTTTCTCATTCCCTATCCGCCCGCGCAAGGCTCGCAGCCCGAAATGCTCTTCGAACAAATCGGCGCGGACGTCCACGCAACCTGGGCCGCCAATGGAAAGCACCTGTTGTTTTGGAACTTCAACAAGTTCGATATCTACACCTTTTCACTTGACGACAAAGAGACGGTCCCGCTCAACCTCGTATCCACCGGGAACGAAGTCGCCGGCCTCGCGGTCTCGCCCGACGGCCGGTTTCTCTATTTCAGCCAAGGCGAATTCGGCGGCAACAAAGACCTTTGGAAGGTTCAGATCGATCCCGACAGCGCCGAGCCCATCAGTCAGCCGACCCGCTTGACGTCGTATCCGTACGAGTTGCAGGATGTGCGTGTTTCCGCCAACGGAAACGACATCTCATTCACGGCTCTCGAAACACGGAGGAATCTCTACAGCATCAGTCTCGACGCGGCCGGGCGAGCCACCGGAGAACCCATTCGTATCCAGACCGGCGGCCAACGTAACTACTATCCCAGCCTCTCAGCCGACGGCAATGAACTGCTCTGGACCAAACAGGACATCAGCCGCGGCCTGCTCTATCGTCTCTCATTGCGCCCCGACGCGACGCCCGAGAAAGTCACGCCCGATTGGGTAAACCGCGAGATCGGCGGAACCTTTGCGCCGGATGGTTCGCAAGTCATCTACTCATCGACATCGGGAGGCGCCTACCGCCTTTGGCATCTTCAGGCGCCTGGTGGAATCCCCGTGCGGCTCACTGATGCCAAACGCCCGCGCGAC